>JAFUKS010000259.1 GCA_017473445.1 Lachnospiraceae bacterium | reverse complement strand
TTTTTCAATCATTCATATCATCAAAATTTTTAGTATGAAAAAAATAGAGTAAAATATGTAAAAAAAAATTATTTTAGATTTAAATATAATCAAAAATTATTTTTAACTTAATTAATTATTTATTTCAAAGTAATTACCTGAATCAAGATAAAGAATACCTTTATTACCATCTATTTTCTCTACTATTTCATTATATTTATTTAATAACTCCATTTTTGTAAGTGTTATATAAACTTTATTTTTATCATTCATATAAAGTAAGAATCTATCTTCATCATATAAGTTAGGATCATATTTTATTTCTAATATTTTGCTTAAGATTTTATCATCTATGTCTTTTAATTTGTTAATAAATTCTTCATATTTTAAGTCTGGTATATAATTTATTAAGATTGGCAGTGAAATATTTTTTTCCTGTTCTACTTCTTCCTTATTTTCTAAAACGATCATTTGATTTGCTTCTTTTATAAAAAGTGGTTTACTTTTTTGAAATCTTTCATATAATATAGTAGTAGAGTAAAAACGCAAGAGCATTTAGAAGTTGAATTTTCTGATGATACTGCGTTTTTTATTCTATTATATGATGGTCCTCGATAGCTCAATGGTAGAGCACTCGGCTGTTAACCGAGTTGTTGTAGGTTCGAGCCCTACTCGGGGAGCTAAAGGGCTCCATGGTCAAGCGGTTAAGACATCGCCCTTTCACGGCGGTAACACGGGTTCGATTCCCGTTGGAGTCATCTAATTAAATATGGCGTGATAGCCAAGTGGTAAGGCCCCGGTCTGCAACACCGTCATCGCCGGTTCAAATCCGGCTCACGCCTCTTTTTAAAGCTGAGATATTATCTCAGCTTTTTTTATACCGATATGAATGGGAATGTCATGCTCACATGGACATTTAAGGCCTACCCTGATGGTACTTATGGACAATTGTATTTGATATTACGGAAAAATATAATATGGATATAGTTAATGTCGACAATTGACTAGATGAAACCTATTAAATTTGATTTATGGGGTGGGGAGAAGGAGCGAGACTTGAAGCATTGTAAAAGAATTCTGGGAGGTATTTTGGCCGGAGTCATGATTATGGCTACTGGTATTTCTGCTACAGCTGCGGAAGAGCACATTTATAATCGGCAGGTGTTTGATGGTTGGATCGAAACCACTTTCTATAGTCATACACATTACACCTGTGATTCGGATGGTACGGTCGTACCGGTTAATTGTGTGGTAACGGTGAATCGCTATATGAGAATCATGAAATGTCATTGTGGCGAAGGGCAGGTTACATACTATTCTTACACTCACCATTCAGTAAACTAGAGAGAATATAGTTATTAAGTGCTACCTTGTACATCTAACAAAAACTGTTTGATGTACAGGGTAGTTTTGGTTATTTCAAAGAGGGAGTAATTATGAAAAAAAAGTCAATTTTTCATTTTCTATGCCTGGTATTGGTGCTGTATTTGTGTGCCTGTGGCAGAAGCGGGGAGGATGCGGATGCTGCTTTTCAATCCGGACAGGAGCAGGTGCCGGTAAGGGAATACGAAAGTAACTACCGGGAATTTTTTGTTCCGGAGGAGTTGGATGGGAATTGTAATATAGTACAAATCAGAGAAAATGCCTTCTATTTGACTGTCAAAGACCATGCTTTTTGTGATTTTTATAGGGTGTCTTTGGAGGAAGAAGAACTGATACCGGCTAAATTGCCCTTTGGCCTTTCTGATAAGGAGTATGAGGAAGGATTTTATGTCTGTGAGGATGGAGGCTATCTGCTCTGTCGCTATGACCGGGTGGAACAGCAGTTTTATTTGTGTGCCTATGATGAGGTAGGGGCACTGTCCTGGGAGAGAAATATTACAGAGGAGGTTCCCGAGACAGAAAAGGAGAGTGACGGAAGGCTTTGTCAGATTCTTCAAGATGCCGCAGGGAATATTTATCTTAGAGGGGACCGACATGTGCTGGTATTTACGCCTACGGGAGATAGTCTGGGATGTATTTCTGTGCCCTTTTCTTATATTACGGACTTGGTGCGTAGCCGGGAGGGAGCAGTATATGCCCTTTCGGACCCTGATACGAAAGGTGCGGTAGCGGAATATCGTCTGGTAAAGCTGGAGGCCGGTTCTGCCTCTGTGGGTCAGGAGAGAACTATGAAGGGAAATCCTGTGGGCATGATACAGTCCGGTAGTATCTGTGTTTTTGATACTTCCGGTGGACAATTGTGTGAATATGACCCGGAAGAAGATAGTGTCCAAGGTATCTTGGACTATGCCCGGTATGATATAGCCACTATGTGGGTACGTGCTTTTCATATGCAGGAAGGGGGCATGCGTTTTGTTTTTTGGGAGTATGGGGACAATACAAAGCCCATGGAGATTCTCACATTGACCAAGCCGGAGGACGGGGGAGTGGTGCAGGAACGGGAAAAGGAGCAAATTAAGCTGATTAGCTTAAACTGGAATTCCGATCTGTCCTACAGGGCCCAATCCTTTAATCGGAAAAATGATACCTACCAGGTGGTGGTAGAGGTTTTGAATAAGGGAGATATCCCCAGTTATAAGGATGCATTGGCCCGGCTGAATACATATCTGGTATCGGACAAGGCAGATATGGTAATGTTAAGTCAGCAGGAATACTGTAACTATAAAGAGAAACAGGTATTTGCAGATTTGACCCCCTACTTAGAGGATAGTCGCATAAAAGAAGAGGACTATCTGGAGGAACTGGTAGCCCCCCTGAAGTATCAAGGAGAGCTATATACATTGCCTACCCGTTTTTCCCTCCGGGGGTATGCACTGAGAAAAACAGATATGGGAGACCGGAGTATTTGTACCATGGAGGATTTTCTGGACTATCTGGAGCAGCATCCGGAGATAAAGCTGCAATGGGGTGGAGGAAAATTCTGGGTACTGGAAACCTGTATGAAATTTGGTTGGGAACAGTTTGTGGATCGGGAAACGGGAAAATGCTATTTTGACGGCGAAGAATTTAAGGAATTGATGAGGCGTATTGCTGCATTGGAATTGGATACAAAGAGCTATGATGAAGAGTGGGAACAATTGGCGGCGGATGGTCATTTGGTGTTCCCGGAGCTACATATTGATAATTTAGTCCAAGTATCTGCCCAGGAAGCTCTTTATAATGATGAGCTTTGTTGGATTGGATATCCGGGAGCGGACGGGCAGAAGGAAACCTATGTCTATCTGGACTCTTTGCTCTGTATTTTGGAGAAGAGCGAAAAGAAAGACGGCACCTTTGCTTTTTGGGAATATTATATGCAGTATCAGGAGAACGAGGATTTTCTTTCCGCTAAAAAGACCTTGCTGGAAAAGCAGCGGGCTTACGCCAGTGAGCCCCAGTATAAGGAAAATGAGCTGGGAGAATTGGAAGAGGTGCCCATTGATTATTTCAGTTATTCTTCTACGGGAGACATAGAAGGCTTTTATGCATTGAACGAACGGCAAAATGCGCTTGTGGAAGAAATGTTTGCCACCCTTCGCCTGGATGAAACAGACGGGGTGACAATACAGAGTATCATTATAGAAGAGATGAGGGGATATCTGATGGGCTCTAAGACCTTGGACGAGGTGACCGATATTGTCCAGAGCCGGGTACAGATATTTTTAGAGGAGAGAAAATAGCGCGTAACTTACAATTGGCGAAAGACTTCCCCAATGGGGGCCTGTATTACCAAATCGGCATACTGGTCCCTGGGTGTGGGAGCCATATTGATGACCACCAGCTTGTCTCCCTTGAAATAATCAATTAAGCTTGCTGCAGGATATACAGCCAGGGAGGTACCGCCGATAATCAGCACATCTGCCGCTTGTATGGCCAGAATGGCATCCCGGATGGTCCGGTCATCCAGGCCTTCTTCGTAAAGGACCACATCCGGCTTGATGCCACCGCCGCATTTTGTGCATCGGGGCACATCGGTAGAGTCCTTGATGGTATCCACCGGATAAAAGGCTCCGCAATCCTCGCAGTAATTCCGCAGTACGGAGCCGTGAAGCTCATATACGGTTTTACTGCCTGCGGCCTGATGCAGACCGTCAATATTTTGTGTAATGACCGCCTTTAGCTTGCCTTCTGCCTCCAGCTGTGCCAGTTTCTCATGGGCTGCATTGGGCCGGGCATCCAGATAAAGCATTTTGTCCCGGTAGAAACGATAAAATTCCGCGGTATTTCTGCGGTAAAAGCTGTGGCTCAAGATGGTCTCTGGGGGATAGTCATATTTTTGATGGTAAAGCCCATCTACACTTCTAAAGTCGGGAATTCCGCTTTCCGTGGAAACCCCTGCACCTCCAAAAAAGACAATGTTGTCATATTTTTCAATGATTTCTTTTAATTCATTTATCTTATTCTGTGTATCCATTTACACTCCTTTCTATAGGTGTGCTTCCTATGAGAGGTCCTATACGCTTATATTCAGTGTACCATATGTGAAAGAAACAGGCAAACAGCAGAAAATAGCAGGCTTCTTTAGAAATTATTAAGAAAAGAGTGGGGCAGAGCTCTTGAGTATGGAAGAATGTTTGTGTTATAGTGAAATGTAAGAAAACTCGAAAGGTAAGGGCTTTCGAGGGGAGAAATGCAGTTTTACAAACATAGGGTAATGAAAATGCGTATACGTAGAGAGAAAGAGTTAATTCCTTTAGAAAAAAGTAAAAAGGTCATACGGGTGTCACCCCGTATCAAGGAGAAGAGAAATTATCCGGCAATTATTTTATTGGGGTTGCTGGCTACAGCCTGTCTGGTGTATTGTGTGTCCATCGGACTGATGATGACCGGTAGCAAGTTCTTCCTTGTATGGGGGATATTGGCTTTCTTTTTTGGCGGCTGGGCCGCATTGTTGGCTAATCCCAGAATATATAAGAAGATTCCCGGCTGGTCTCGGATTACGGTCACCCTGCTGGTAGTAGTAGGTGTATTGTCTATTACCGCACTTGGGACGGTGATATATACAACAGCAGAGGATACTGCGGAGCCGGGAGCGGAGTATGTGATTATTTTGGGTGCCCAATGGCGGACAGATGGTCCCAGTACGGTACTTCGCTATCGTTTGGATACCGCATTGGATTACCTAAAGTCCAATCCGGACACCAAGGTGATTGTAAGTGGTTGCCAGGGCTTTAATGAACCCATTTCCGAGGCGGAAGGCATGGCGGGTTATCTGATGGAGGCCGGCATTTCCGAGGAGAGGATTTTTACTGAGGATCAGGCAACCAATACCTACGAGAATCTGTCTTATAGCAGCGTATTTTGTGAGCCTGACACAGACAGGGTGCTTGTGGTGACCAATGATTTTCATATATGCCGCGCGGTGGCACTGGGGCGTGCCATGGGTTATGAGCAGCTGGATGGTTTGGCGGCACCCTCTCATGTGAGTATGCTGCCACAGAATCTATTGCGGGAGTGCCTGGCACTGGTAAAGGAGTATTTAAAAGGTAATCTTTAAATAAAGGATATAGGATTATGGATATTGAGGTTGGAGCAGTTTTGCGACTGAAAAAACAGCATCCCTGCGGCTCTGCGGAGTGGGAGGTATTGCGTGTAGGAGCAGACTTTCGGTTGAAATGTCTGGGATGTGGACATCAGATTATGATTGCCCGGAAATTATTGGAAAAAAACATAAAAGAAATTCGAGAAAAAGCTTGAAAATTCGGAGCTTATATGCTATCATATCAACTTGTGATATAATAATTTCCTTGCTCATCCGCAAGAGATGGGCCAGAGACCAAAAGGAGGTAACAAGCATGAACAAGTATGAATTAGCCGTTGTTGTTAGCGCTAAGATCGAAGACGAAGAGAGAGCTGCAGTTGTTGATAAGTGCAAAGCTTTAGTTGAGAGATTCGGCGGTACTATCACAGAGGTGGACGAGTGGGGCAAGAAGAGACTTGCTTACGAAGTTCAGAAAATGAAGGAAGCTTTCTACTATTTCATTAGATTCGAAGCTGAAAGCACTGTTCCCGCTGAAATCGAGAGCCGTGTTCGCATTATGGACAATGTAATCAGATACTTATGCGTTAGACAGGACGAGGCATAAAGAGAAAGCGAGAAAAAGGTATGAATAAAGTAATTCTTATGGGACGTTTAACCAGAGATCCGGAAGTTAGATATTCACAGGGTGCCAGCCAGACCGCAGTTGCACGTTTCTCTATCGCTGTAGATAGAAGATTCAAGCGTGAGGGTGAGCCTGATGCAGATTTCTTTAACTGTACCTGCTTTGGTAAGCAGGCAGAGTTTGTAGAGAGATATCTTCGCAAGGGCACCAAGATTCTTACCTCAGGTAGAATCCAGAATGATAACTACACCAATAAGGACGGACAGATGGTTTACAGTGTCCGCGTTATGGTTGATGAAATTGAGTTTGCCGAGAGTAAGAATGTATCTTCAGGTAATGAAGGTGGTTTTGGCGGCGGCTACATGGGTGGTAACAATGCACCTGCTCCTTCAGGTGCCGGTGATGGCTTCATGAACATCCCTGACGGAATTGATGAAGAATTACCGTTTAACTAATGTTTGATTAAGATAGGAGGCAATGACATGGCATTCAATAAAGCAGAGAAGTCCGATTCCCCTATGAGAAAAAAAGGTGGAATCCGCAGAAGAAAGAAAGTATGTGTATTCTGTGGTAAAGATAATGTAATCGATTACAAGGATACCAACAAGTTAAAGAGATACGTGTCTGAGAGAGGCAAGCTTCTGCCCCGCAGAATTACCGGCAACTGTGCTAAGCATCAGAGAGCACTGACCGTAGCTATCAAGAGAGCTCGTCACGTTGCATTGATGCCTTACGTTCAGGATTAATTTGACGTAGGAAAAGGAAGAAATGATACCAGGTAGATTTTGACAAGTGTCAAAGGTACCTGGTATTTTTTGTAAGAGAACAGGGGAAAGGGGATTGAAAAGCCCATGGGAATATGCGAGAATAAAAAAGTACTTTGAGTAGTCGCATGAGAAATGATATGAGGTCAGATATGAATGAACGAGAGGAAAGATGCTATAAAAAAGCAAGTGTTATAGTGTTTATAATAGCAAATATATTGTACCTGATTATGGCGGTCGGAAGTAATTTTAATTATGATGAAGCCTATACAGTAGGGATGATTGAACGTACCTTTGGGGAGATTATTGATATTACCTCCCATGATGTGCATACTCCTTTTTACTATTTTATTTTAAAACTGTTTCATATGACGCTGGGAATGGAGCAGCTAATCAGCTCTAAAATTTTCTCGTGGATATTTATGGTGGGGTATTTACTCCTGGGGGCATACATCTGCCGTAGACATTATGACAGGCGAGTGGAATTCTTCTGGATGCTGTTTTCCTGTTTTATGCCGGCAATGATGATTCAGGCAACCAATGCCAGAATGTATACCTTTGCGTTATTTGAGATAACGTTGGCTGCATATTTGGCGTATCTTTTGTTTCAAGAAGAAAGTCGTTGGAAATGGATCCTGTTTACCATATCTAGTATTTTGTCAGTATATACGCATACCTTTACCATGATTACAATGGTGGTCATTTATGCATTATTTATTGTGACGGGATTTGTGCGGAAACGCTATAAAAAGGTAGTACATGCATTTGCATCAGGCATTATTGTAAGCTGTTTCTATCTGCCCTGGCTATTGATTCTATGGCGACAATTCAGTAGATGGGCAGGTTGGGAATCAGGCTGGGGGAATACCATCGAGGAGTTGTCCTTGCGTTCTCTGTATTCCTATTTGGCGGAATGGTTTTCTTCTTTAGAGAATCCGCAGCCGTTGGTTATATTAAGCAGTATTCTGATTTTATTGGTGGCAGCTTTTTATATGATTAAGTATGTACGTCAGACCAAGGATTGGCTTCCCTGTCTGGGAGTAGTAGTTGCGGCTATTGTATTCGTGTTAGCTATGCTGGTATCTCTGCTGATTGTTCCCTGTTTTTTGGGTAGATATGTATTTCCTTTGTTTGGCGGATTGTGGCTTTTTGCAGCAGTGGGAATTACCCGGATGAGCAGGAAATGGGTGCCTATGTTGGTGGCTGCGATGGTAGTGGTCATGGGTGGCTTTGCCTTTGTGGAGGAGATGCGTCTGGAGGATAGTGAGGGCGTGGATATTTACCGGGAGTGCATGCAGGAGTATGAGGAAGACGATATCATTATGGCAGATTCCTATTACCTGATGATGATGAGTCTTTATGACAAGAACGCAGAATATATGATATATGGTTTTAAATCTGAAGTATTACCCTTTGGAAATTGTGAAGCATTTACCAGTTGGGAGCAATTAGAAGACGTTGGAACAGTTTGGTATTTGAGTCTTAAGGATTTTAGGATAGGAAATATTGACGAATATTATGAGTGTGAATATCGTAAGGAATTTTCTTATTCTTATTATGATATCGTATTGGAAAAATACAATAAAAAATAGGATGAAAAGTGGGGCCGGAAACTGATGTGACCGGCCCTCTTTCGTTGACATATTACGCCCTAGCATGATATATTTATAGATGTGATAGAATGCCTAAAAAGTTTCTGCTTGTGCGGAAATTCGACATGGCACTGTGTTAAGATACTGTATAATAAGGAGTGCAGATATGAGTGTTAAATTTCATCTGCCGGGACTTCGTCATAATTTCCCGTTGAATATGTTGTTGGTTAGTCTCCTGGAGACCCGCCCCGAATGCTTTAGAGAAGGGGTGGAAATTGGGTCCTTTTTTGGAGAGTTTCCGCTGTCTCTGTGGAATGGTGGCAGATATAGCAGGGGGGACCAGTGCGATGCGGGATTTGTACAAGGTGTTATTAAGAGTATTAATTCCCACGGTATACCGGTACGTTATACATATACCAATCCATCCCTTACGGAAGCGGATTTGGCAGACCCCTACTGTAATTTTTGTATGAAGGCTGCGGATAACGGCATGAATGAAGTTTTGGTGGTTTCTCCTATTTTGGAGGAATATATCCGTAAAAACTATCCGGGATTCAAGGTAAACAGTTCTACCTGTAAGGAGATTCGTACAGTAGAAGGGTTGAATGAAGAGCTTTCCAAGGATTACGATTTGGTGGTGTTGGACTATAATTTAAATAATCAGTTTGATTTGCTGGAACAGATTCAGGATAAGGGAAGATGTGAGGTGCTGGTGAATGCCTGCTGTACTCCCAATTGTCAGCGACGGGGAGATCATTACAAGGCGATGGCAGAGATGCAGCGTATTGAATTGCAGAATCGAAAGCTCCCTCCTGAAGAGCGAATACCGGTACCGGAATCCTGGAACTGCCGATGTGAAGGCTATAACAATATTTATAATATCCGGGAGTTTCCTACCTTTGTTTCTCCAGAAGCTATTTGGGAGAAATATGTGCCCATGGGCTTTCAGCATTTCAAAATCGAAGGTAGAACCTCTAATATTTTCCAGATATTGGATACCTATTGCTATTATTTAATAAAGCCTGAAATGCAGGAAGAGATGCGTCTGCTGTTAATCAGCAATTTAGAGGCCAGCAGAGTGATTGAGGTAAATAAGCCCCGCAAGGGCGTATGGCCGTAAGATACAAAGAGAGGTACGAGTATGAAAGTGAAATTTCATTTGCCGGGATTGAGATATAATTATCCCCTGAATATGTTATTTTTGGATATGCTGCAGAAATACCCCCAGTGGGTTAGGGAAGGCGTAGAGATTGCCTCCTTCTTTGGTGAATTTCCCACTTCCTTGTGGAATGGCGGCAGATACTGTAATGATGACCAGTGTAATGCACAATTTGTTCAGGGAGTGGTACAGAATATTAATGCCAAGGGTATCCCTGTGAGATATACTTATACCAATCCTACCCTGGGTAAAGCGGATTTGGATGATCCCTATTGTAACTTCTGTATGAAGGTTGCGGATAACGGCATGAACGAGGTGTTGGTGGTTTCCCCTGATTTGGAGGAGTACATTCGCAAGAATTATCCCGGTTTTAAGATTAACAGTTCCACCTGTAAAGAAATCAAGGATATGGATGCACTGAATGCAGAGCTGGAAAAGGATTATAATTTGGTGGTATTGGATTACAATTTGAATAATCAGTTCGATAAGCTGGAACAGATTAAACACAAGGAAAAATGCGAGATTTTAGTAAATGCCTGCTGTGTGCCCAACTGTCCCAGAAGGGGAGAGCATTACAAGATGATTGGTAAGCAGGAGCGTATTGCTCTGAAGAATCGTAAGATGCCTCCCAATATGCATATTCCCATGCCCGGTTGGCATTGTGAATACGGTCAGATGAACACCATTTATTCCATTCGGGAATATTCTACCTATGTATCACCGGAGGCAATTTGGGAGAAATACGTTCCCATGGGCTTCCAAAACTTTAAGCTGGAAGGCAGAACTGCTAACCTGTTCCTGTTAATCGATACCTATTGTATGTATATGATTAAGCCGGAATATATGGGTGAGGCAAGATTGCTTCTGATTTCCAATCTGGAAGCAAGCAAGGTGATTACCGTAAATAAACCCAAGCGGGGTGTTTGGCCGTAGGCTGTTAATCTGGGTCTGAAGTGTTTCAGAGGGATAGAGTATGAAAAAAAGAATTAAGCTTAAGGGAAAAATTAGAAATTATATTTTATTCGGCATCTATCTGGGTGTGTTATTGGCGTTCGTAAATGTAGCGGTATTTGTGGTAGATCCCCGGTCAGGATTTTTGCTGGGATGCTTTACCCTGTTCTACTTTCTGGTGACGCTCACATTGTATTTCCGTAATAAGCCAATTGTGATGAATGAGCTTATCAGCTTTGCCACGGAATATGGGCAGATACAACGTACCCTGCTTAGGGAGATGGATATTCCTTATGCATTATTGGATGATGCGGGAAAGATTATCTGGAGCAATATTGCTTTTGAAAATGTGATCCATCAGCCCAAGGGCTATAATAAATCCATTACCTCGTTGTTTCCCACTATTACCAGGGATCGTCTGCCGGATGAATCGGGATTGGATGAAGCTCAGTACGAGTTGCAATATGAGGATGCGGATTATGTGATTAAGTTCCGCAAGATTTCCCTGAAGGAAATGGCAGAAAACAGTAATATGATTGACAGTGACGGATACAATGGTTATCTGATTGCTGTATATCTATTTGATGAAACTGCACTGCATATTGCCTTAAAGGAAGTGGATGACCAGAGCCTGGCAGTGGGTATGATTTACCTGGACAATTATGAGGAGGCTTTGGAGAGCGTGGAAGAGGTAAGACGATCCTTGCTGACAGCGCTCATTGACCGTAAAATTAATAAATACATATCTGCATTGGACGGTATTGCAAAAAAACTGGAGAAGGACAAGTATTTGATAATTCTTCGTAAAAAAGCAATTGCAGCATTACAGGAGACACGCTTTGATTTACTGGAGGAAGTAAAAACCGTTAATATTGGTAATGAGATGGCTGTGACCATCAGTATCGGTGTGGGTCTGGATGGTTTATCCTATGCACAGAACTATGAGTTTGCCAGAAATGCCATTGACCTGGCACTGGGCCGTGGTGGTGACCAGGCAGTCATTAAGACTCCTGAAAGCATTACCTATTATGGAGGAAAGAGCCAGCAGGTGGAGAAAAGCACCCGCGTAAAGGCTCGTGTAAAGGCACATGCGTTGCGTGAGATTATTACCGGTAAGGATCGTGTACTTGTAATGGGACACCGGATGGGTGATGTGGACAGCTTTGGTGCTTCTGTGGGTATTTATCGTATTGCCCAAGCACTGGGCCGTAAGGCACATATTGTATTGAATGATGTGACCACTTCTGTACAGCCACTGGTAGAGTTGTTCAAGGATAAGCCGGAATATGAAGAAGATATGATTGTGAATAACCAGCAGGCCATGGAGCTTGCAGGTAACAATGTGGTTCTGGTAGTGGTGGATGTAAATAAACCATCCATTACGGAGTGTCCGGAACTTTTGAAGTATTGTAAGTCCGTAGTGGTACTGGATCATCACAGACAGGGGACAGAAACCATAGAAAATGCTACCCTTTCCTATGTGGAGCCCTATGCTTCCTCCTCCTGTGAAATGGTTTCGGAGATTTTACAGTACACCTATGATAATATTAAGGTGCGTCCTGAAGAAGCGGATTGTATGTATTCCGGCATCATGATTGACACCAACAATTTTATGACCAAGACCGGTGTGCGTACCTTTGAGGCAGCAGCATTCCTTCGCAGAAGCGGTGCGGATGTGACCAGAGTACGTAAGCTGTTTAGAGAGGACGCTTCCGCATATAAGGCCAAGGCGGATGCAGTGAGTCAGGCAGAGATTTATAAACAGTATTTTGCCATTTCCGTATGCACCGCAGAGGATTTCTTAAGTCCTACCATTATCGGTGCCCAGGCGGCAAATGAACTGTTGAACATTAAGGGTGTAAAAGCCAGCTTTGTACTTACGGACTATCAGGGTAAGATTTATGTCAGTGCCCGTTCCATTGATGAGGTCAATGTACAGATTATCATGGAAAGAATGGGCGGCGGCGGCCATTTGAATGTGGCAGCCTGTCAGATGGAAGGTATCGGCTTGGTGGAAGCAATCGGTGAGTTGAAAGCGACCGTTGATTCCATGCTGGAAAATGGAGAGATTTAGGAGAAGACTATGAAGATCATTTTATTACAGGATGAAAAGAAATTAGGTAAGAAGGGGGATATTATTGAGGCTAGCGAGGGCTATGCAAGAAATTATATCCTTCCCAAAAAGATTGGTGTAGAGGCTACTGCAAAGAATATGAATGATTTAAAACTGCAGAAGGCCAATGATGAAAAGGTGGCTAAGGAGCAGCTGGAGGCAGCCAAGGCGTTGGCAGCAGAGCTGGAGACCAAGCAGATTGTGGTAAAGATAAAAGCCGGTGAAGGCGGAAAGGCTTTTGGTAGCGTATCTACCAAGGAAATTGCAACCGCTTGCAAGGAACAGCACGGCATTGAATTGGACAAGAAAAAAATTGTATTGCCGGAGAGCTTGAAGAATTTCGGTGGATATGAGGTAGCAGTAAAACTTCATCCCCAGATAACCGGCAAATTGACTGTAAAGGTTGTAGAAGCTTAAGATAAGAGGACACCGGGATGGATGAGAATGTATTGAAAAGAATATTGCCCCATAGCATCGAAGCGGAGCAATCTGTAATCGGTTCCATGATTATGGATAGGGATGCAATCGTAGCGGCTTATGAGTTGATTTCCGGTGAGGATTTTTACAATAAGCAGTATGCCATTCTCTTCGATACCATGGTGGAGCTGAATAACGAAGGCCAGCCGGTGGATTTGGTTACGCTGCAGAATCGGCTGAAGGAAAAGGATGTGCCCCCTGAGGTCAGCAGTCTGGAATTTGTAAAGGATTTGATTGCAGCAGTACCGACTTCTGCCAATATTAAATACTATGCCAATATTGTGGCAGAGAAATCTACTTTACGCAAAATGATCCGTTTAAATGAGGATATTGCCAATACCTGCTATATGGGTAAGGAAAATCTGGAATATATTTTAGAGGATACTGAGAAGCGGGTATTCCAGTTGTGTCAGAAACGTAATACGGAAGAATTTACTCCTATCCGCACAGTTGTTATGAATGCCTTGAATAAAATTGAGGCTGCTTCTAAAATGAAGGGCGCTGTAACGGGAATTGCCACCGGATTTGTGGATTTGGATTATCGTACCGCAGGTATGCAGCCCTCTGACCTGGTATTAATTGCAGCCCGTCCTTCCATGGGTAAGACTGCATTCGTATTGAATATTGCTCAAAATGTAGCATTTAAGCAGGATTTACCTGTGGCCATTTTTTCACTGGAAATGAGTAAGGAACAGCTGATTAACCGTATGTTTTCCCTGGAGTCCAATGTGGATGCCCAGAAGCTGCGTACCGGCTCCCTGAATGATCAGGAATGGGAACGTTTGTTGGAAAGTGCAGGTAATATTGGTCGCTCTAAGCTCATTATAGATGATACCCCGGGTATCAGTATTTCGGAGCTGCGTTCCA
>JAFUKS010000258.1 GCA_017473445.1 Lachnospiraceae bacterium | reverse complement strand
CGGGCGGCTGAGATAGGGGCAGCAGGATTCCATAATCTTTTGATGATAGGTCCCCCCGGAGCAGGTAAATCCATGATTGCCAAACGGATTCCGGGTATTTTGCCACCTCTTACGGTGGAGGAGAGTTTGGAGGTGACATCCGTTTATAGTGTGGCAGGACTTCTTTCAGAGGAGAAAAATCTGATTACCGTTAGACCCTTTCAGAATCCTCATCATTCCATTTCCCGGTCCGCACTTTTAGGGGGGAGTGCAAAGCCCAGACCGGGGATGATTTCTCTGGCCCATCGTGGGGTATTATTTTTAGATGAATTACCGGAATTTCAAAGATATCTGCTGGATAGTATGCGTCAGCCTTTGGAGGAACGGGCCATTGTGATTGCCAGATCGGCAGGCAATGTGGTGTATCCGGCGAATTTCATGCTGGTAGGCGCCATGAATCCTTGCCCCTGCGGTTATTTTCCCAACCGGAACAAATGTCGTTGTACCCAGCAACAGATTCAGCGATATTTGGGTAAGGTATCGGGCCCCATTCTGGACAGGATGGATTTGTTTGCAGAATTAGAGCCGGTGGAATTGGGCCATTTATGTAGAGAGAGGGAGTCCGAGGATTCTGGTAGTATCCGTAGGCGGGTACAGAACGCCAGAAGACGTCAGCAACAGCGGTTTGCAGGCAGTAAAATTCGTTTCAATGGGGAAATGGATAGTGTAGAGGTGGAAAAGTACTGTGTACTGGAGGGTCCGGAGCAGGCCTATATGGAGAAAATTTATCAGTCCATGGAGCTTAGTGCCAGGGCCTATCATCGGGTATTGAAGGTAGCCAGAACCATTGCGGACCTGGCAGATGCGGATCGGATTGAAAAGGAGCATCTGTTGGAAGCGGTGTGCTACAGGCCCTCAGGGACTTATTGGAAATAGGAGGTAAATATGGGACAAACACAGGAAAATAAGGCCTATGACTATTGGTTGACAGCTATGCCCGGAATGGGATGCGGACGGATCAACCGCATGCTGGAATTGTGTGGGAATGCCAAAGAAGTATATGAAGCATCAGAAAAAATATGGGAAATGGTTGTAACCAAAAAGCATTATGAGACCATACAAGCAGCAAAGAATACATGGGATGTGCAAGGAAAATACGAGCAGATGCTGGAGAAGGGGATTTCTTTTGTGATCAAAAAGGAACAGGCGTATCCTCGCCGTCTTTTGGGTATTCCGGACCCACCCTACGGGCTTTTTTATCGGGGCAGTCTGCCCACGGAGCAGCCTTCAGTGGCGGTTATCGGAGCCCGGGATTGTTCAGAATATGGTAAGTATGTGGCAGGCAAGCTGGGAGAAGAATTAGGACGTAATCATATCCAGGTCATCAGCGGGATGGCCCGGGGGATTGACGGTATTAGTCAGCAGGGGGCTTTGGACACGGGAGGCTGTAGCTTTGGTGTGCTGGGAAGCGGAGTAGATGTGTGTTATCCTGCCAGCAATCGGAAATTATATGAGCAATTGCTCCGGCAAGGGGGAATTTTGTCCGAATATATTCCGGGGACCATGGCCAAGGCACAGAATTTTCCGATGCGGAACCGTATTGTCAGTGGCTTATGTGATGTATTGATAGTGGTAGAAGCCAGGGAAAAAAGCGGTACGTTGATTACGGTGGATATGGCCCTGGAGCAGGGACGGGAGGTATATGTGGTGCCGGGGCGGATTACAGACCGGTTAAGTGATGGTTGTAATCGTTTGTTAAAGCAGGGAGCCGGTATCCTTCTTAGTCCGGAAGCACTTATACAGGAACTGATAGAAATATTACCGGAGAACAAGGAAAGAATGTCAGGGGGCATGCTGGAAAAGAGGGGATTTCCGGCGCATTTGGACCGGGCACTGTATCCGGTCTGGCAGCAATTGGATTACGAACCCAAATCTCTGGAGGAGATTCTAAAGGGATTACCGGCCTCCTATACCGGTGCACGGGTATATCTGATGTTGATGGAACTGTGCCTGGAAAAGCTTGCCAGTCAAATTTCTCCCGGCTATTTCGGATTGTTTTCTTAAGTATGCTTTTTCCATTGCATATTGAACGAAAAAAACGTAAAATGAAATAGTGTCATCAGTTAGTATAGAAAGGGTGAAAGGTATGAATAGATTGCAGACAAAGGTGATTCAAATAGGAGACAGATGCATCGGCGGAGGACATCCTATTTTGATTCAGTCCATGACCAATACCAGGACAGAAGATGTGGAGGCAACGGTAGCCCAGATTTTACGTTTGGAGCAGGCAGGTTGTGAAATTATCCGTTGTACCGTGCCTACCATGGAGGCGGCATTGGCACTGAAAGAGATTAAAAAGCAGATTCACATCCCTTTGGTGGCAGATATTCATTTTGACTATAAAATGGCCATTGCGGCTATGGAAAACGGTGCTGATAAGATTCGCATCAATCCTGGCAATATTGGCAGTGTGGACCGGGTAAAGGCCGTGGTGGATGTAGCAAAGGAACGGAATATTCCCATTCGTGTGGGGGTAAACAGCGGTTCCTTGGAAAAGAATCTGGTAGAGAAATATGGTGGTGTTACTGCCCGGGGAATTGTGGAAAGTGCTCTTGATAAGGTACGTATCATTGAGGAGCTGGGCTATGATAAGCTGGTCATCAGTATCAAATCTTCGGATGTGCTTATGTGCGTGGAAGCACATGAATTGCTGGCTCATCAGACTTCCTATCCTTTGCATGTGGGAATTACGGAGTCCGGGACTGTGACCAGTGGGAATATTAAGTCTGCCATTGGTCTTGGACTTATTTTACATCAGGGAATCGGTGATACCATCCGCGTGTCCCTTACCGGTGACCCGGTGGAGGAGATTAAGTCAGCCAAGTTAATTTTGCGTACCTTAGGATTGCGCAAAGGTGGTATTGAGGTAGTATCCTGCCCTACCTGCGGCAGAACCCAGATTGATTTGATTGGTTTGGCGGAAAAGGTAGAGAAGCTGGTAGAGGATTATCCTTTGGATATCAAGGTGGCGGTTATGGGTTGTGTCGTAAACGGTCCGGGAGAGGCCAAAGAGGCACAGCTGGGTATTGCAGGTGGCATCGGTGAAGGCTTGCTTTTTAAGGAGGGCCGGATTGTAAAGAAAATGCCGGAGGACCAGCTGCTCAATGCACTAAAGGAAGAATTGGATAAGTGGAACGGGTGAAATAAATGGAAAAGGGATTTTTAGAAGTATTCCCAACCTTACAACTAAAGAAAAATCTGCATGATTTGATGGAGCAGGCACAGGTGGTTAAGGTATCTACCACCAGAGCCAAGGATTTCCTTAGAATTTATGTACAAAGTGACCGGTTAATCCAAAAACAGGATATCTGGACGGTGGAGCAGGAGATAAAAAAGCAACTGTTTTCCGGTTCTGAAATGCAAGTAAAGATATACGAACGTTTCCGGTTGTCGGAGCAATATACGCCCCAAAAGCTGTTAGAGCTTTATCAGGATAGTATCATGGAAGAGATAAGGGATTACAGTCGTATTCAGTACAATGCCCTTCGGGGAGCGGTTATTTCCCACAAAGAGGATGTGCTGGAACTGGAGCTGGAGGACAATGTACTTTTTCATGATGTGGAAGAGGAACTGCTGCACATTTTACAAAAGATTATCGTGGAACGTTGCGGTATGCAGTGCCGGATACAGATTACTTATCGGGAACCGGAAGAAAGTAGATTTGCAAAAGATGATGAGCGGATGCTTCAGATGCGAGTGGATGCGATTTATCAGCGGACCAGAGGCGGTGAGGCTGCTTCGGAGAGCGATAAACAGGAGCAGGGTGAAACTGCTTCCGGTAAGACTTCCGATAAAGCCAAAGGGGCTGCAATCAAGGAAAGCGGTGACAGGAAAAAGGCCGGCAGCTGGGGTGACAAGGGCAAAGGAGATACCAGGAAGCCGGGTGCTTATAAGCGTTCTGAGAATCCGGATGTGATTTTTGGAAGAGATTTTGAAGAGGAAGCTATTTCTATCCAGGATATAGTGGGTGAAATGGGCGAGGTGGTAATCCGCGGCAAGGTATTGGGTGTGGATACCCGGGAAATCAAAAACGAAAAGACCATTGTGATTTTCCAGATGACAGATTTTACCGACACCATGACTGTGAAAATCTTTATGCCCACAGAAGGTGTTGCAGAGTTACTGGGGGATTTGAAAAAAGGCGCCTTTATCAAAGTGAAAGGTGTCAGTATGTTGGATAAATTTGATAAGGAACTGGGGATTAGTTCTGTAATGGGTATAAAAAAGATCCCTGATTTTACCACTACTCGTATGGATACAGCCCCCCATAAGCGTGTGGAGCTTCATTGTCATACCAAAATGAGCGATATGGACGGTGTTTCTGAGACCAAGGACATTGTAAAGCGTGCTTATAAATGGGGACACAAGGCGATTGCTATTACGGACCATGGTGTGGTGCAGGGATTTACGGATGCCAACCATACCTGGGAGGATTTGTTCAAGGATGCCAATAAAAAGCGGAAAGAGGCTGAGCAGCCCCCTATTGCAAAGGAAGATTTCTTCAAAGTCATCTATGGTGTAGAAGCCTATTTGGTGGATGATTTGCAGGAGATTGTGACGGGGGACACCAAGGAACCCTTAAGTGGTTCCTATGTGGTATTTGATATCGAGACTACAGGATTTTCTCCGGTAAAGAACCATATCATTGAAATTGGTGCGGTAAAGGTGGCAGACGGACAAATTTTGGACCGTTTTTCTACTTTTGTAAATCCCCGGGAGCCAATTCCTTTTGAGATAGAAAAGCTTACGGGAATTCAGGATAGTATGGTGTTGGATGCACCTTTGATAGAGGAAGTGTTACCGCAGTTCTTGGAATTTTGTGAAGGAAGCGTAATGGTGGCCCATAATGCCAATTTTGATACAGGCTTTATCCGGGAAAATTGCCGCAGATTGGGATATCCCACAGACTATCCCTATGTGGATACTTTGGGAATCTCCCGAGCACTTTTAAAGGATCAGAACAAGCATACCCTGGATGCCATAGCCAAGACCCTTGGGGTGTCTTTGGAGAGCCATCACAGGGCAGTGGATGATGCGGAATGTACGGCAGAAATTTTTATCCGCTTTTTGGAAATGCTGAAGGAGCGGGGGCTGGATAATCTGACCCAGCTGAATGCTTTAAGTGAGGAGAGTACGGAAGCAGTAAGTCGTATGAAGTCCCACCATGCCATTATTTTAGCAAAAAATGATCTGGGACGTATTAATCTGTACCGATTGATTTCCCAATCTCATTTAACCTATTTTAACCGTTTTCCCAAAATTCCCAAGAGTCTGGTAAACAAGTATCGGGATGGACTGATTTTGGGTAGTGCCTGCGAAGCGGGAGAATTGTATCAGGCCCTTTTGGAGGAGCAAAGTGATGAGACCATTGCCCGGCTGGTAAATTTCTATGATTATCTGGAAGTGCAGCCGGTGGGCAACAACCAGTTCATGATTCTTTCCGAAAAGGTAAAGAACATCAACTCCATTGAGGATATTCAGAATGTGAACCGTAGGATTGTGGAGCTGGGAGAACAGTTTCATAAGCCGGTAGTAGCCACCTGCGATGTGCATTTCCTGGATCCGGAGGATGAGGTATACAGACGTATCATTATGGCCGGTAAAGGATTTTCGGATGCAGATGACCAGGCCCCTTTGTATTTACATACTACCCAGGAGATGTTGGATGAATTTGCCTATCTGGGAAGTGACAAGGCCTTTGAAATCGTGGTGACCAATACCAATATGATTGCGGATATGGTGGAGACCATTGCCCCGGTAAGGCCGGATAAATGCCCTCCTGTGATTCCCGATTCTGACAAAACGCTGCGGGAGATTTGTGAAAACCGTGCCCATGAAATCTACGGACCGGTGTTGCCTCCTCAGGTAGAAGAGCGGTTGGAGCGGGAACTGAAGTCCATCATCGGTAATGGTTTCGCAGTAATGTATATCATAGCACAGAAGCTGGTGTGGAAGTCCGTGGAGGATGGTTATCTGGTAGGTTCCAGAGGGTCCGTAGGAAGTTCTTTTGTGGCTACCATGTCCGGTATTACAGAGGTAAATCCCTTAAGTCCCCACTATTATTGCAGTGAGTGTCATTATGTGGATTTTGAAAGTGATGAGGTGAGAGCGTACTCAGGTTGTGCGGGTATTGATATGCCGGATAAGAATTGTCCGGTGTGTGGTGCACCGTTGCATAAGGACGGATATGATATTCCTTTTGAGACCTTCCTGGGCTTCTATGGTGACAAGGAGCCGGATATCGATTTAAATTTCTCCGGTGAGTATCAGTCCAAAGCACATAAATATACAGAGGTTATTTTCGGTGCGGGACAAACCTTCCGGGCAGGTACCATCGGTACCCTAGCGGATAAGACTGCCTTTGGTCTGGTGAAGCACTATTACGAAGAACGTGGTATTGATAAACGTGCCTGTGAAATCAACCGTATTACAGAAGGCTGTACAGGTATCCGTCGAAGTACCGGACAGCATCCCGGCGGTATGATTGTATTGCCCATTGGGCAGGATATCAATTCCTTTACACCGGTACAGCATCCGGCCAACGATATGACTACAGATACCATTACAACTCACTTTGATTACCATTCCATTGACCATAACCTGCTGAAGCTGGATATTCTGGGACACGATGATCCCACCATGATTCGTATGCTGCAGGATTTGACCGGTAAGGACCCGACCACCATTCCATTGGATGATAAGAAGGTTATGAGTCTCTTTCAGAATACAGAAGCACTTGGGATTACGCCGGCAGATATTGGCGGCTGTAAGTTGGGAGCTTTGGGTATTCCGGAATTTGGTACGGATTTTGCAATGCAGATGCTTTTGGATACAGAACCTAAGTCTTTTTCGGATTTGGCCCGTATTGCAGGTCTGGCCCATGGTACGGACGTGTGGCTGGGCAATGCCCAGACCTTGATTCAGGAGGGCAAAGCTACCATTTCAACAGCCATCTGTACTCGAGATGATATTATGATTTATCTGATTCATATGGGTGTAGAAAGTGGTATGGCTTTTAAAATTATGGAAAGTGTCCGTAAGGGTAAGGGCTTGACTCCGGAATGGGAACAGGAGATGGTGGCTCATAATGTACCGGACTGGTATATCTGGTCCTGTAAAAAGATTAAGTATATGTTCCCTAAGGCACATGCGGTGGCATATGTTATGATGGCTTGGAGAATTGCTTATTGTAAGATTTACGAGCCTCTGGCATATTATGCGGCCTTTTTCAGCATCCGTGCCAAAGCCTTCTCCTATGAGATTATGTGCCAGGGCAGAGAACATTTGGAGATGAATCTGGCTGTGTATAAGAAAAACTTTGATACACTGTCCAAGAAGGAGAAGGATACCTACGCGGATATGCGAGTGGTCCAGGAGATGTATGCCCGGGGATTTGAATTTATGCCCATAGATATTTTCCGGGTGCAGGCCCGTAGCTTTCAAATTATTGATGGTAAGCTGATGCCGTCCCTAAGCAGTATTGACGGAATGGGCGACAAGGCGGCAGATGGTGTGGTAGAAGCTGCTAAGGATGGTCCCTTCTTGTCCAGAGAGGATTTCAAGAACCGTTCCAAGGTGCCCCAATCTGTGGTGGATTCCATGGCAGAAATGGGATTATTGGGCGATTTGCCGGAGTCCAATCAGATTAGTTTATTCGATTTTCCCTTATAAAATCGGGGTTTTTTGAAGCACTTAAAAAAAGTTGTATAAATTTTTAAAAAAATACTTGCAATTTCTTTTAAGATGTATTATGATATGCAAGTACCAAGTGCTGTGGCACACAGGTACTTGCAAATATGGCTCGTTGGTCAAGCGGTTAAGACGCCGCCCTCTCACGGCGGAAACAGGGGTTCGATTCCCCTACGAGCTGTTTAGAAACTTAGTAAATATGCTGGTTTCCAAACCTTGAAAATCCAGAAGGTATCAAAAAGGGTATCAAACATTATTTTTTGATATTCAGAAAGGAAAAACTGGATGATGTCCAAATAAAAATTTAATATTGTAATAATAGAACGGCGTATGCGGTTCTTTTTTTTATGTTTTTTTCGTTGTGCAAAAAAATGATTTTTCATAATTTCTTTCATATTAAAGTTGCCACTTGAAAACTTTAATGGAGAAATATCTATGAAGAAACTTTCTTTTAGCAACGAAGAACATTCTTATATCAATTCTTTATATAATAACACAAATGGTTTTGTTAAAATCATGTGTGGTCATAATAGAAAGGGTATTTTCACCCAAGCCCCGGCTTTATGTAATGAAAAAAAAGATATTTATTTTAATAGCAAACATCTGGATTTACAAAATACCATGATGAGTATGTCTACATATATTTCAAAAGGAAGTGCATGTGAGAAAAACATTAATACTGTATGTTGCCTTGCTGTTGATGTCGATTATACTTTTGTAAATAAAAATGGACAAAAAGCAGAACCTCTTTTAATTTGGGAAATGTTAAAAAGAGAATTAATTGAGTATGAAATTACTATTCCTATGCCCACTTATATTGAATATGGGCATAGACCTAGATTAGTTTATTTGTTAAAGAGTCCTGTTTGTTTAAGAATTAAAGACAGTAATAAAAGAAAAAGCACAATTACATGGCTTAAAAGAATTATGACAATTATTGCTGAGAATATTAATAGTTTGAATCCAGCTTATAATGCAGAAATTCAAAATCTTACAAAATTTGTGAGAGTGCCGGGAAGTTATAACATTAAATATGACCAGGAATATTGCAAAGCAGATAATCGCTATTACTTTAAATGTAATGGAAAGTATATTATTTCTGTCAAAGAAATTCCTAATGGAAAGATATGGGATATAAAAGAACTCTCTGATTTTGTTTTACCTATTTTACCGACTTGGTATCATTCATATAAAAATAAAAAAGAATATAAGCCCTTAATTTCAATAAAGAATAAAAATCACAACTTGGCGAATATGTTGCAAAACAGATTGGCCTTTTTAGAGTGTTTACAAGATAAGGGATGGAATATTGGTTACAGAGAAATAATGTGCTTTTTATATTATAATTTTTCACTGCAGTTGGGACTTAGCAATGAGGAAGCAAAAAGAAACACCTGTATGTTCAATGCACGATTTAAAAATCCATTAAATGAAAAGAAAATGCTTTCTCATGCAACTCCCCGGAAATTATACAATTATAAAAATCGAACATTAATGGAATTATTGGGATTAACAGAATTAGAAGCTAAAGGAAGTTAAGAGGAAAATGGAAAGAAGAAGTTGTTACATTTTTAGCAACAACTCGTTTTGCATTGCATGTGCGATTATCCGATAATTCAACTCGTACATTAAAATGGGAAGACCATAGCGACAAATGGAAAATAACTAGAAAGGAATAAGCGTATGAGTAAATGGAAAATGGTTTATGATACGGAACATACTTGTGATGGTATTGATTGCGATTCTTTTGAAGAAGCAAAGGCAAGATGGGAAGATTGTTTGGTAGAGTGGATGGTTGAGACAGAAAACACATATCCAAATAACGAAGATAAATGGTATGTATTTGCAGTTGTGACAATGCTTATATTGGCTATCCTGATGAAGCAGAAAAGGAACAAT
>JAFUKS010000257.1 GCA_017473445.1 Lachnospiraceae bacterium | reverse complement strand
TTTGAATCTGCGGGTATGATACTGACCCTGATTACTGTGGGCAAGATGCTGGAAGCCCATTCCAAGGGCAGGACTACGGATGCCTTAAGGAGTCTTATGAAGATGACACCCAAGACAGCAGTGGTATTGCAGGGGGATGAGGAAGTGGAGGTTCCTATTTCACAACTGCAAAAGGGGCAAATTTTTGTGGTGCGCCCGGGAGAAAGCATTCCCGTGGATGGAGTGGTAATATACGGTAATAGTGCAGTGGATGAATCTGCTTTGACAGGAGAAAGTATTCCGGTAGATAAGGAACCCGGAAACAGTGTGTCTGCAGCCACCATAAATCAATCCGGTTACTTACGGTGTGAGGCGGCCCGAGTAGGAGAGGATACGACTTTTTCCCAGATTATCCGCATGGTCAGTGATGCGGCAGCTACCAAAGCCCCCATTGCAAAGATTGCAGACAAGGTATCGGGCGTTTTTGTACCTGTAGTGATTGTCATTGCAGTGATTACCTGTATCCTATGGCTTTTGCTGGATGAGAGCATGGGCTTTGCTTTGGCCAGAGCCATCAGCGTGCTGGTAATCAGTTGCCCCTGTGCCTTGGGATTGGCTACACCGGTAGCGATTATGGTAGGAAACGGCGTAGGTGCCCGTAGCGGTATTTTATTTAAGACTGCCATAGCATTGGAAAAAACAGGACATACAGAAATTGTAGTATTGGATAAAACAGGTACCTTGACCAAGGGTCAGCCGGTGGTAACAGAGGTATGTGCTGTTCCGGAGAGGGAGAAGGAACTGCTTGCAACAGCCTATTTGTTGGAAAAGCGGAGTGAGCATCCCTTGGCGAAAGCCATTGTGGCCTATGTGGAAAACAGACAGCCTATGCAAGGAAGAGTTTGCAATCCGGAAATTACAGAATTTCAGATTCTTCCCGGAAATGGTCTGCAGGGCTTGCTGGATGGCGTGAGGGTGCTGGGCGGTAGCTATAAATTTGTTTCAGAGCAGCTGGCGGCAGCCAAGGAGTTTGGGCCCCGGGCAGAAAGCTTGGCTTCGGAAGGCAAAACACCTTTGTTTTTTGTCAAGGGTGATGAAGTGCTGGGTATGATTGCTGTGGCAGATGTGCTGAAAGAGGATAGTGCGCTGGCGGTAAGACAGCTGCAAAATATGGGGATCCGCGTCGTGATGTTGACCGGTGATAATGAGCGTACTGCTCGTGCCATCGGTGCCCAGGCGGGTGTGGATGAGATAATTGCACAGGTAATGCCGGCAGAAAAAGAGCAGGCAATCCGCCGATTGAAGAAGCAGGGCCGGGTGATTATGGTAGGTGACGGTATCAATGATGCACCGGCCCTGGTGGCGGCGGATATGGGAATTGCCATCGGTGCCGGAACGGATATTGCTACCTCCGCGGCAGATGTGGTATTGATGAAAAATACGCTTATGGATGTACCCGCAGCGATTCGGTTAAGTAGAGCTACCTTACGAAATATTCATCAAAATTTGTTTTGGGCGTTTTTCTACAATAGTATCGGCATTCCTTTGGCAGCAGGTGCTTTTATCAGCCTGTTGGGATGGCAGCTGAATCCTATGTTTGGTGCGGCTGCTATGAGTTTATCCAGCTTTTGTGTGGTGACCAATGCACTGCGTTTGAATCTGGTGGATATATACAGTACCAAAAGGGATAAAAGAATCCAGAAGCATAAAAAAGAAAAGGAGCAAAAGGAAATGAAGAAAACATTACAGATTACAGGCATGATGTGCGGACATTGTTCCGGTAGAGTAAAGAAAGTGCTGGAGGCATTGCCTCAGGTGGAGGAAGCGGTAGTCAGCCATGAGGACGGCACTGCACAAGTGACCTTAAATGCGGAGATTACCGATGAGGAACTGAAGGCTGTGGTAGAGGCTCAGGATTATACAGTAGTGGAAATCAAATAGTGTTGAAAAGGGGAAAAGCCTCGATCCGTAAGGACCGGGGCTTTTCATTGGGGAAGTATCTATAAAAGGGGGAGTAGTTAGCTAAATCATATTTTTCCTGGCTGCCTTTAGAGCATCGATGACCTTGTCACACCATTCATCAAATTCCGGGTCAGGTATCTGGCATTCCGGATGCTGAAGCACATAATCAATGGTACCCTTCACTCCTTCTACGAAAGGGGTAGTGGCTTTAAAGTCGGGAACAGCAGCCTTCAACTTACTGTTGTCAAACACTACTGTATTGGCTTTGTCCCCTACAAGGCTGCCTTTAAAATCATAGAGTGCTACACTGTCAAGAAAATCAGAGGCTACATAAAAGGGATGCAGCTCCACACCCAAAGCATCTGCGATGGTTTCATAAATCTGATTCCAGGTAAGACTTTCATCGCTTGTAATCTGGTATATCTGACCTATGGTAGCAGGATTGCCCATAAGACCGATAAAGCCTTTGGCAAAATCACTATTATGAGTCATGGTCCACAAGCTGGTACCATCTCCATGAATAATTACCTGTTTGCCTGCCAGCATACGCTGTATTACCTGCCAGCTTCCCTTATCGCCATGCACACCCAGAGGAATGCTTCGTTCATCATAAGTGTGGCTGGGACGGATGATTGTCACGGGAAAGCCCTGCTTGTGATATTGCTGCATCAGGTATTCTTCACATGCAATCTTGTCTGCGGAATAGCCCCAGTAGGGATTCTCCAGAGGAGTCTCCTCGGTAATCAGGTAATCACGAACCGGTTTCTGATAGGCAGAAGCGGAACTGATATACATGAACTGTTTGGTTTTGCCGGCAAATAAGCGGTAATCACGCTCCAATTGAGCGGGAACAAATCCTATAAAATCACATACCACATCAAAAGAGCGGTTTTCCAAAAGCTTGGAGCAGGCTTCTTCATCTTGAATATCTGCCTGAAGTACCGTTACACCGGCAGGAATATTTTCATTTCTGTTACCGCGATTTAAGAGTGTCAGCTCCCAATCGGGATCCTTTGCCAAGGCACGGGTAATGGCCATGCTTATGGTCCCTGTGCCGCCGATAAATAGTGCTTTCATAGGTGTTCCTTTGGTTATCATCCTTTGTACATTGCTCTGAAAGTAGTTATCAGGGGGAACTGCATTCAGAGATTATCTTTTGTATAATCCAATTATAGTAA
Organism: Lachnospiraceae bacterium; assembly: GCA_017473445.1. Lineage (GTDB taxonomy): Bacteria > Bacillota > Clostridia > Lachnospirales > Lachnospiraceae > Acetatifactor. The sequence continues at coordinate 26,551 of JAFUKS010000257.1, read as the reverse complement.
AAGGTAAAACGAAAAACTAACTGTTTTTTGTCCTAATATGCTTATAATTTGTCTCTTTTGCCAATTATGCAAAGAAAATCCATTTCCGAAGAAACGGAATCAGGCATAATATGCGGGAAAGAATTCCACACAGGAAAAAGACAAGGATGGTCATCAGTAATATGCCCGGGATGCCTGTGGAGGTGGATATTCCGGGAAGGATTTCGTTCATGCCGGATAAAATCATGGGATGGAGCATATAGATTCCAAAGGTAAGCTTGGAAAATTGCAGTACCATATGCTGCCCCCTTTCTGACAGAACCGGTTGCCTACTATGAAATAGGAGAAAGAATCCTATTGCACTTATGCAAAGAGGTGCTGCAAAAAGTCCGTTGAAAGCCACATTATGTGTACCCTGTTGTGCTACCAGAAGGAAATCCCCTGCCACGCTGAGAAGGGGGCCGGAAATAATCAGAAGCCATCCCCACAGACGCGGAGTTTTTATTTTGCCGTCCTTTATCAGTTGCGTCAGGAAATACCCTAATACAAAATAACCTGCGTAGTGGTTGACCAAAGTCAAGGGAATACGATTCATCAGGGAAGCTAACAGGTATTTGTAAGGAAATTCCGGGATCAGAAGGGTAGAGAAACCAATCTGTACCACCAGGAAAAATGCAACAAAGTAAGCCACCAGTGCTTTGCTTTTGTGGCAGATGGCACGGAGGAAGGGCAATAGTAAATAGATACCCAGTAACATAGGCAGATACCAAAAATGATAGCCGGCCTTTCCTTCTATAATATTAAGAAGCACGTCTTTGGCATGGGTTGGTGTATAGATGCCTCTCTGTATAAATCCCACCAGATGATAAATGATTACCCAGCTATAGTAGGCAATCAACAGACGTAGGAAGTTCCTGGTGTAAAATTTGCGGGGGATAAAGGAATAATCCTCCGATAATAGCAAGGAACCGCTGATGAACAAGAATAGAATTGTGCCGGTATGTCCTATGGTATTCATGATATGGGCCACAAGGCCGTTAAAGGAGGTTAAAGGGGCATTTACTGCCAGCTGGGAACTGGTATGGGAAATGACCACAAAAAGGCATGCCAAAATACGAAGAATGTCCAAACCGATATTTCTTTGGGTAGATTTTGTCTGATTCATATAGACTCCTTAGGATATTTTTTCTAACAAAGAAATAGTATCATAAAAGGAAGTATCCGTCCATTTTTTCTGAAGAAAATTTGTCAGATAATTCCACTGGATTCGTTGACAATGTGCGACTAAAGTACTAAAATAGATATAGTTACATATTTTATTTGGATATATCCAAGGAGGTACTGTTTATGAAGAAAAAGCAGCTTAAGGGCCAGGAGGCACAACTTCGTTCACTTACTAAACAGTCGTATATCGCCGTGGTAGTAGGTGTAATCGCATTTATTTTCTCGTTTTTGGCGAATCTTACACTTTCCGGCGTGCAAAGCGGACAGTTGGATGTGGCCAGAGGACTTAACCAGTATCGGGTGGGTTCGGAGACACTTACCCTTGCAATCCAATCCTATGCGGTGACAGGAAGCCAGCATCAGTACGAGCTTTATAACCAGGAGCTGAATGTGGACCAACATAAGCAAAAGGGTCTCGCAAAGCTGGAAGTGAGTGATATTACTGATGAGGAATGGGAAGAGATACATGCCATAGAGGCTTTAGAGGAACAGATGACTCCTTATGAGGAGCAGGCCATTGCCGCTGTGCAGGCGGGAGATCTAAAGAAAGCACAGAGTGCCGTATTTTCTGAAGAATATGAGCTCTTGGTAGAAGAGATGTCCCATAGGACAGATGTTCTGATTGAGAATATTGAGAGCAGATTAGAGGCGAAAACCGGTGCCATTAAGGTGGTTCAGTTACTGGGACAGTTGATTTTTGCTCTTGTAACAGTGTATATCGTATTACAGATTATTAAGATGACCAGATTTGCCAAGACGGAATTGCTGATACCTATTGTTAAGGTTTCCAAGGAAATGCAGGCTTTGGCAAAGGGTGATTTCAAGCAGGAGCTGGATATGTTTGAGGATGAATCAGAGGTAGGTGTCATGGTGAGCTCTATTCGCCAGATGAAGACCAATACCCATGAGGTAATTGAAGAGGTTACTGAGATTCTGGAGAATATGGGTGCGGGTGATTATCGTATTCATCCCAAGAGAGTATACGCAGGTGATTATGCGGCGATAAAGGAATCCTTTGAGGTAATCGGAGAGAAGATGAAGGATACCTTCCAGACATTGAAGACTGTCTCCGACCAGATTAATTCCGGTTCCGAGCAGCTGGCATATGCAGCCCAGGATTTGGCCGGCAGCTGTACCTCCCAGGCTACTGAGGTGAGTGATATTGTTGGTATCATGCGTGAAATGTCTGAAAGTATGGAAGAAAATGCCAAGGCGGCAGTGGATACCGTTCAATTGGCTACAGATGCAGGTGCGACCTTGATGGTGGGCAACCAGAAGATGGGCGAGTTGAGAGATGCTATCGAGGAGATTAGCAAGTGTTCGGAACAGATTAGCACCATTATCGGAGCCATTGAGGATATTGCTTCCCAGACCAATCTGCTTTCCTTGAATGCAGCCATCGAGGCAGCAAGAGCAGGGGAAGCCGGAAGAGGCTTTGCGGTTGTTGCGGACCAGGTAAAGAATCTGGCAGAAGAATCTGCGGTTGCAGCGGGACGTACCACTACCTTGATTGAGACCACAATTGCAGCGGTTGAAAAGGGTATTCAGATTGCAGATGAAACTGTAGAAGATATGAATAAGGTTATGGTAGGTGCACAGGCTTCCACCGAGAAGATGAACTCCATTGCAGATTTGTTGAGCGAAGAAGTGGCGCGTATCCAGGAAGTAAATGCAACAATTAATACTATTTCCGAGGTGGTAAATAATAATTCGGCAACTTCCCAGGAGACTGCGGCAATCAGTGAAGAGCAGATGGCTCAGGTAGAGACCATGACCCAGTTGATGGGACAGTTTATTCTGGAGTAGTATTATCAGATAAAATAAAGTATACATACAGCAATGCCCCGGTTTTGAACCGGGGCATTTTCTAGTTCTTTTTTTCACTGCTTTTTTTGAATAAAGCATGTACTTTAAAGGATAGATGCTCTGACAGGAGAGCTATGCCTTGGGAGGCATAGGGAATCAGCAATAGTCCATAGGGCAGAATATAGCGGGAATTGGCTTCCCAAATCATATGAAACAGTAAGCCGCCCATAACAATAATTGCAAAGAGATAGAGGTATAGTTCTGTCTGCCGGGCTTTTCTGTCGCGGAATATGTGAATAGCCCATAGGAGAAAGCCCAGATAGATTATATTTTGCAGGATATTGCAAAGTCCAATAAAAAGCTGACTATAGCGACCCTGGTAGATATCCCAGAAAAACTGAGAACGTCCTCCCAGAGTAGCCAGAGTGGCTTGCCTGGAGGCATAGGAGCCGTCACACCACTGGGAAAGGAATTTTCTGCCATAGAAGCTTGCTGCATAGCCGGGATTTTCGGTGAATTCTTCTATCCGACGGGAAATCTGCTCCTTACTGATGATAGCAGTAGCTTCCGTATCCATGCCGGTGTCTTGATAGGTATAAAAATTAAAACCATTGTACCAACCGGCACCGCGACTGGCTTCCTGCATACCCATTGCAAAATAGGAAATGGCAGGGACACCGGAGGAAAGACGGGCATTTGCCCGGTGCTCATAATAGCTTTGGATGCAGGGCAAGGTAAAGGTAGATACCAATAGGAAGAGAATACCCAACAGTGCCAGCTTGGCACTGCGCCTGCGTAGTGCGGTCAGCAAGGACACAATAATGACCCCAATCATAGGAATTAATGTATTTTTGCGAAGAGCCACACTGGCAGCAAAGCTTAGCACACAGATTGCTATGGGAAGTATGGAGTGACGTTTTCCCTTGGATTCGGTCAGTAGCTTTATAAAGGCCCATACCCCTATGGAAAAGAGTGCAAAGGATGGTATTTCCCCATATACAAAGGATGTATATAGCAGTAAGGGCAGATTTATAAAGGATATGAGCAGATATATGGTATCGGCTCTGTTATTACGAAACAGTAATTGTATGCTTTTGTACTGAAAATATAATAGTATCTGTGCCCAGAAAATATTAATTACCTTTAGGATATGATAAGCAGGGAAGTCGGTGGGTAAAAGCTTCCATAGGCGAATCAGGATTTCATAATACCCCATCAATCCCACCTGTTGTGGATAATAGGAGAGATAAGAATCAGTGGGGTGGATAACTCCCGTATTGCCCAGTGCCAGTTGTTCCGCACAGGTGTATACAGACATGGCATCTGCCGCGGGTACAGTGCGGCTAAACAGCACCAGAATCACGCCTCCCACCAGATACCAAAGAAGCAGAAGCTTCAATAACAAACCGTTACGTTCGGCTGCTTTGGGACTAATGAAGCGATACACTAAGGTGACGCCGATGAGCGAAACTACCAGACCAAGGATACTTACCAGTGGATGATCAAAAGCAGTCAGCACCTGTTGTGTGTCCATGTCCTGAGCAAAACAAGTAAAAAGGAAACCGCAGAGGAATAGTAAAAATCCTAACAGTAGGCATCCATACATCATAAAATTTACAGATATCCGGTAGATTATATCACTTGTTTTTTTCATGTTGCGGTCCTTTCTTTGATACTATCTTTGAGTATAGCACAGTCAAAAATGTGCGTCCACCGAGAATTGACAAAGTATGGGTAGTGTGCGAAAATTGAACCATAATTATGAGAGCAGAGGAATGCAATGACTGATAGGAAGAGTTGTGGTTTTTTTGCAGTAATAGGAATTCTATTTCTGTTTTGCTGTTTCACCGGCTATGAGCTGGAACACAAAGGGAATATTGTATGGAGTGGCAGCTATCTGCTGTTTCTTTTGGTTGTTTGTATTGCCGGTGGCATTGTGTTGGGCACCGGTCTGTTTTTGTTGCTGCGCAAAATAGAAGGAAAGTGTGTATGTGGGAAGGCGGAGACCAAAGCAGGGGGATGCGGCAGAGCATTTTTGCTGTATTGGTTATTGCTTGTACTGAGCCGGATCCCGGCCTTTTTGGCTTATTTTCCGGGAATTGGAGCCTATGATTTTACCATTCAGCTGGAGCAGATTAGAGAGCAGGCGTACAACGAGCATCACCCTTTGTGTCATACTCTGTTGATTGAGGCTTTTATCCGCATAGGAGAAGGTCTGGGAGATGCAACGATAGGAATTGCACTACTGACCTTGCTGCAAATTCTTATATTGACAGCGGTTATGGCAGGAGGTATTGCACTGCTTAAAAGAAACGGTATCAGGAAGGGCTGGCTGATTGCTTTGCTGGTGCTGGGTATGTTGCTTCCTTTTCACTGGTATATGAGCATATCTATTACCAAGGATATTTTATTTACGGCTTTTTTTCTGGGACAGCTGCTGATATTGTGCAGATTATTGACAGGCCCGGAAGGGCAGAAGATAAGTCTCTGGGATGGGGGCTATGTGGTAGCTTCGGTGCTTATGATTTTGTTCCGGAATAATGGGCGGTATGCTCTATTGGCATTGCTTATGGTTTTGACCCTGATGATATTGTGGGGAAGAAAAGCCAGAAGGCTGTGGGGCAAGCTGTGGATGGAAACCTTTGCCGGATTTTTGTTGGGTAGCTTGGTGCTTGCACTGATGATGCAGATTACAGATGCACAGCAGGGAGACCGGCGCGAGATGCTCAGCATGCCTATTCAACAGCTGGGACGTTGTATGATATACCATGGAGGAATCGGAGTGCTGGAGACGGATGATGCCACCATGGAGCAGGCGGATAAGGATTTTATCAATGAGTTTATTATCAATGAGGCGTATCGTGCGTATCGTCCGGATATCGCAGACCCTCTAAAGAGATATACCAATACCAGCGCTATTTTAAGGAACCCGAAGCAATTTCTTTCAACTTATCTGGGAATGTTTGTGAAATATCCCGGGGATTATCTCAATGCAGCACTGGCTGTGAATGCGGGGTACCTGAATCCGCTGGATGAAAGTCATGCCTATATCAATGTGACCGATGGAGAGAGGGGACTGGGTTATATTCAGACCCGGTGGCTGGAGGAACAGATTGGTTCCATGGGTATTTCTCAGGATTCTAAATGGCCCCGGTTATATGCGTATCTGGAGTTTTTTGCTGAAAATAATATGCATTTGCAGCTTCCCATAGTGAGGTACTTACTGGTTCCGGGTACCTATTTATGGTTATATTTGCTATTGGCTGCATGGCTGCTGGTGCATAAGCGTTTTCGTCAGATACTGCCGTTGACACTTATTGGAGGATATTATCTGACATTGCTACTGGGCCCTACGGTGCAGCTACGGTATATTTATCCGGTAATGGTGGCATTGCCATATCTGATGCTTTGGCTATTACAGAAAAAAGAATAGAATAATGAAAATCAGCCCCGCACTTAGGTGCGGGGCTGTCTGTCGTTTGTCTATGATGGATTTATATTCCAGAGATTAATTACGGAACATATCATTCATACGCTTTTCCATTTCAGCGGCCATGGCTTCCATACGTCTGCCAAACTCTTCCATTCGAATTCCAAAGGCCTCCATTCGTTCTTCAAAAGCGTCAGATTGCTCCTCGAAATCATCCATACGATCTTCAAAGTCATCCATGCGGTCTTCCCATTGGTCGGAATCCATGGACATGCTTCGGGGCATTCCCTGGTTCAAAACGCCGGGACAATTGGAGTCCCCGGGCTGAGGTGGGGTAGGTCCATTTGCTATGGATGCTGCCTGCATCAGGTTCTCAGTGGAGTACCACTTATCAGTAGGCCATCCGTCCCGGAAGAAGATATTATGGCGCTGGGGCCGCTTGTCCTCAAAGGGGTCAGCCATATCTTCCAGCTGGGCATAGGCTTCAGGGCCTTCTGCTGCCATCACCGCTAAGGGAGCCTTTTCCGCTACAAAGCGGAACTGTACATAGGTGGCTTCTGAGGTAGTAAAGGGGATATCGTAATATTCCCAGCCCTGATATTTCTTTAGGGGCTTGATATAATTACGATTCAGCCGATAATTCATGTAGTCCACATATTCCATGGTAAAATCCGAATTGGCATCAGCCACAGCAAAAATCTGTAACATACAGGTCTCGTCACTGCGGTCGTTTTCACCGCCGTTGAGCCAGAAGACCAGGTGATATTCCTGTCCCTGCTCCAGCTGCAGGCAACCATTGGTCATGTGGCTGGGCCCTTTCCAGTCGAAGGTACCCACGGATAATACTTCAGCCATGGAAGGGGCGGAAGCTACCACGCCTGCCAAGGGGTGACTGATTGCAAATCGGTCCCACACATGAGTGCCCTTGATATCAGGGCAGGGGAACCATTCTCTGGGGTTAATAGTTATGTAATTTGTTTTCTTTAATTCATCCATCTGTTTGTCCTCCATATATTCATATGTCGGGCATTGCTCATATAGACGGATTTCCCGGTCGGTCACAAACTCTGCCCGACAGCTCTTTACAAGTCCTTTTGCTCGCTTGGGATAAGTATAACCAATGACTGTGCCGTGTTTATCCAAGACACGTATAGTCTGTCCGTTTTTTTCCATGGGTGTCCTCCCCGATTGATTATAGTATTATAAGGTATCTGCGTTTTTTATAATGGGTGTCTTCCCCGGATCCCCTTCTATTATAAAAAAAGAAAAAAACATAGTCAAGAGTGAATAAATAGGATGAAAGTAGGATATTCTTTCTGTAGATGTTAAATTAAAGGAGGTATCTTTATGAAAAAAAGACATTTATTGCTTGTAGTAACAATGGTATTGGCTTGCATGGTTTTTACCGGTTGTGGCAGAAACGATGAGGAGAACATGACCGGAACTTCTGAAATCCAGAATGATTTTATGGACGGCGTAGGCGTAGAGGACCCGTTAAATGGAACTACTTCTGATAGGAATCAGGGGGACAATACCAACGCGCAGGAGAATGCCGGCATGGGAAATATGGATGAAAGTACCGGTAACACAGCGACTGATTCTGATAACGGCATTTCCGGCACAAGCGTGGAGGAAACATCTACCGTAACAGGTGTGGTTACAGAAATTAAGGATTTCATGTTTGTCATTGAAGACAATGAGGGAATGTCTTACGGATTCACTTTTGAAGGGGATATGCCTACAGGACTGGAAAATGTTACAGAAGGGGACGAGGTAATTGTTACCTATACCGGAGAGGTAAATGAGGTGGATGCATTTACCGGAGATGTGATTTCTGTAGAAAAGGTGGAAAAGTCCAATCGATAAGTGGGAAAGAGTCTTCTGAAACGGAAGTTTCAGGGGACTTTTTTGTTGTAAAAATAGTTGTCTTATTTGGAAAAAACTAACATTTTTAGTGAAACTTTCAGATTGATACACAGGCGGTAAATGTGATACAAATGTTAGTGTAGTTTTGAATATGAGGTGATTGACTTGAAAAGGATTCGATATATCGTATGGTTTTTGGCTACATTGTTGATACTGCTTTTGGCGATGTTGCATCCGTTACTTGGTAGTGTGCAGGTAACTGCAGATGGCGTCCGGGGGATAGAGGTGATGACACCGCAGGTATTGCCTCAAGGAACGGCAGAAATATCTCAGGAGCTTCCTGCAGTGCAAGAGCCCCAGCCGCCTCAATATACACAGGTAGAGGAGAGCTATTTTCAGGATGCTCTTTTTATAGGTGATTCCCGAACGGTAGGTTTGTCCATGCATGGAGACTTAGGAGAAGCCGATGTGTTTGCAGATGAGGGGCTGACAGTATTTCGCTTATTTGGAGCTAAGGTAGAGTTCCCGGAGGGGAAAAAGACCTTGGAGGAATTACTCACTGAAAAACAATATGGAAAAATTTATATTATGTTAGGCATAAATGAACTGGGCTATCGCATGGAGCGGTCAGTGGAGAAGTATAAAGAGATGCTGGATACTATCAGGGGATATCAGCCTAAGGCACTGATTTTCCTTCAAGCCAATCTTCATGTGACAAAGGATTTTTCGCAGAAGGACCAGACCTTTACCAATCCTAAAATTGATGAAATAAATACAGCCATCGCACAAATGGCAGATGGCTGGACCTGTTTTTATTTGGATGCAAATGAGCTGTTTGATGATGGGGAAGGAAATCTGGATAGCAATTATGCTTCGGATGAACTGCATATTCAGGTAAAATATTATCCCCGTTGGGTACAATGGCTTTTGGGGAAAGGTATTCTACTGTAATCTTTTTTTCAGCATTTCGGGATTGGTGGCATAGGTAAGTGCGGTCTCCCGGGTAATGCGACCTTCCTGATAGAGATGGAGGAGGCCGGTATCCATGGATATCAGATTCTCGCTGCTAGAGGAATAAAGGATTCCGTCCAATTGGGGAATTTTACCGTCTCTGATGATGTTACGGATGGCGGGGGTCACTACCATGATTTCAAAGACCGGGGCCATGGAGCCGTCCACTGTGGGAACCAGCTGCTGTGAGACCACCGCTGTCAGTACCATAGACAGCAACACCGCAATCTGATGCTGTTCATTGGCCGGGAATACATCAATGATGCGGTCAATGGTATTAGCTGCCCCAATGGTATGCAGGGTGGAAAACAGCAGATGACCTGTTTCTGCTGCAGTCATGGCTACATTAATGGTTTCGTAATCTCTCATCTCGCCCAGTAAAATGACATCCGGACTCTGGCGAAGGGCTGCCCGTAGAGCAGTCACATAATTTTCTGTATCCACATTGATTTCTCGCTGGCTTACAATACTTTGTTCATGTCGATGGAGAAATTCCAGCGGGTCTTCTAAAGTGATGATATGCTTTTGGCGGGTCTTATTGATATGGTCAATAATGCAGGCCAGTGTAGTGGACTTGCCGCTTCCGGCAGCTCCCGTAATCAGGACCATTCCTTTCTTATATTCACCTAATCGAATGATTTGCTCGGGAATGTGCAAGTCAGAGGGATTGGGAAGCTGGAAGGTAATAATACGGATAACTGCGGAATAGGTACCACGCTGCTTATATGCGCTGACCCGAAAACGGGAAAGTCCCTGGATGGCAAAAGAAAAGTCATCATCTCCCTTTTGTTCCAGTGCATGGATATCACGTCTTGCCAAATCATAGATTCCGCGGAGAAGGCCTTCGGTATCCTCAGGAGACATTCGCAGGTCATTCATTTGCTTAATGATGCCGTTCTCACGGGTGGATATGCTGCGGCCTGCTACAATAAATAAATCGGATGCTTTTTCCTTTACCGCCTGTTCTAAAATTGTCCGTATATTCATACTGATACTCCCCTTAATTTGTATTGGAAATGGTTTGCCATTTGGTGATGCTATAGTGATAGCCGGGCTCTGTGGTATCGTTTTGATAGGGCCATTGTACTTTCAACTGAACCAAAAGTGACTGGTTGTCATCCAGCGGGATTTCCCAGGTAAGAATGGGAACCTGATGGTCTATGGCAATCATAATTGGTATGCCCTTAATTTCCCGGTCCAGTGCATAGGTAAACTCTACATAGAAATCCTGGGCATTCTGGGAGGCCTTGGCTGTGGAAGCCAGAAGAGCGTCCACCTCTTCCAGTATTTCAGTTGCCTGATTGCAGGCGTTATAATAATTGGATTTATGCAGGGCCATTTTTTCGCTAAATGTGTAATTGCTTTTGGCACCTGATAGGGATAGTGTGGCAAATATCGCAAGACACAGGATGACGAAAATCACCAGAAGTGAAGCTGCACCGATGTTTATATAAGAAAATTGGTTTTTTTTCGGTTTCATCAGGACACCTCCCTTGGAATCTGGTGGCGTACCGTAAGTTCATAAATGCAGGTATCCTGTTGCAAATCCTTCATGTTGATATGCGCGGTAAGTAAGGAGCCTTCTGTGGAAAATAGCAGGGTCATGCAATAGATACTGTCATCTTGTGTGCAGGGATGCATATCCCGGTTATAATAAATCGAGACCAGGCAGCCATTTTCCGTAATGACGGCGTCCGGGTAAAGTTCACTAATCCTGCCAAGAATATCCGTAGCATTCAGAGGACCAGTCATCAGCTCTGCCATACCGGAGCATTCTGTAACCGCCATATTCAGTGCTCGGGCATCTTTGTTCAGCAGGTGGGATTTTACAAAAATCTGTACACAAACAGCACTGGCAATGGAAAAGAATAAAATTGCCAGAATGAGCTCGAGAAGAAATAAACTGGATGAATTTGCTCTACCTTTGCTGTTCATGGAAGAATTACCTTTCTTGGTTACTATAGGTTCCTGCTAGGACACTAATCCGTTCACCTTTTCCGTTCAGGCAGGAAAAACGGTAGAGTCCTGCATCTATTTCCTCCATAAGAAAATCCTTCACAGTGATAATGGATTTGCCTTCGGAAGCAGAGTAAGGAACGCCGGTTTTGGCATAAAGCTCCTTTAGCTGTCCATCGTGGAAATAGATGTAGGTGGTGTAGTCCCATTGCTCTGATGAGGGGGTCAGAATCAAGGACTGACAGCCATCAAAGGTGCCCAGAGAGACGCCGCCCCGGGAGTCGTTTTGATGTACCCGTTCACTTACATAGGTGAGAGCGGTGGGACCGGTGTCGCTGCGAAAAGAGGTGTCTGTAGTGGATTGGTAAATCCCGGTGGCCAATAGGATGACCACGATAGAAGACACCGCAAATACAAAAAACAGTGCAATGGGAAATAATAAATCTATCATATGATTCCGGTGGAGGGGTCTTTGCATAAGCTAGTGTACCTCCTGTAAATCAATGATTGTAATATCCGGGAACAAATGGTTGTCCTGGGGACGATAATCTATGTAGTATCTGTCCTGATCGTAAATCAGGCCATAGCCGTCGATAATTTCCTTTAGATTTTGGGGGTATTGTCCCTCTAAAGCATAATAATGTACCACGCTATTGTGGAGAGCATTTTGCAGATTTTCCAGACTACGTCTGTCCGTGCTGTCGGAAACAGAGGAAACACCCAGGTAAAAGAGCGACAGAATCAGCAAAAAAGCACAGACTGTCAGAGGAAGTTTGCGGTCAGTATATTTTTTTGAATCATCATGAAAACGCATGAACTGTGCCATAGGAAGCTCCTTACATTAAATGCTGGACATAATTCCAATCAGGGGAAGCATAACGGATAACAAAATAATGCCCACAAACAGGGAAAGAATAATAACCAAGGTGGGCTCCAGGATTGCCAGAAGATTTTGGATGCGTTCGTCCACTTCTTCCTGATAACGGGTAGCAATTTGCTCCATCACCCGGTCCATGGTGCCTGTTTTGGCACCCAGAGAAGCCATCCGTGCATAGACACCGGAAAAAATGCCTGCAGCATGGATAGATTTATACATATCCATACCGGACTCCAGATATTGGAAACACATTTCCATTTTTTTGGAAAAGTAGGGATCATTATTTAAGGCACCTGCCAAATGGAGACTTTGCCGGGTATCCAGACCGCTGCTGAGGGTCAGTGCCATACCGCTGGCAAAACGGCATGCCATGGCATTATCCTGCAAGGTACGCAGGAAGGGCAGCTTGTGTTTGAGTACTGCAGAAAGGGTACGGCCGGTTTCGGTGTGGGTACAAAAAATAACGAACAAAACAATCAGGGCCAGTAATATTACCAATGCCACGGAATAGTGATTGATTACATTGCCGATGTCCATCAGGGTCTTGGAAAAACCGGTCATTTCCGTGCCCAGCTGAATAAATACCTGATTAAAAATGGGCATAACCTTAACCAGTAATACAATTATGACTACAACCATCATTCCGGTCATAATGAAAGGGTAGATAATGGAGTGACGCAGGCTTTGGGAAATGGAATGTTCTCTTGCATAGTGCTGGGACAGGTGCTCCATACAATCGTCCATATTACCGGTCTGTTCACCGATTTCCAGCATTTGCAGCATATACGGGGGAAATACTCCGGTGGAGGAAATGGCCTGACACAGACTGCCGGTTTCTACCAATTTCTGGTATACCCTCTGGAGAAATTCCCTATCATTCTGATGTACTGCATCCTCTAACATAATGGACAGTCCTTCAATGGAAGAAATGCCGGATTTTAAAATCAGAGCCATTTGTCCGCAGAAGGCAGAGATTTCACTATTGGAGAATGGGGTATCTAAGCCGTTGTTGTTCATTGTACTACCGTTACCTTTCGTAAAATACATTGATATCTTTCATTATATCAATAGGATAATTTTTTTTCAATATATCTATATACGGATAGTTGACAAACATATTAGGTGGCGACTAAGATAAATCCAGACAGCTATTGTTTTTACAATTGGCAGGAAAGGAAATGAGGAATGGAATTATTTACCAGAAGCAAAGACCCCTCATGGAACCGCATTGTTCATATCCGTGTGCATCGCTGTAAGGGAATTCCGGAATTCATAAATGACGGGGATACCTACAAAATTCTTGCTTTGGACAGCGGAACCATTTCTTTGGAAAATGGTGGTCAGAAGAAACGGGTTTCGGCTCCGGCGATTATTATGTTGACCAATGAGGAGGTTTCCTTTTCTTGCGGAAAGGGAGTTTCAACCACTACGGTTTTCTTGCGGCCCACTGAGATACGGGAGGAATTCACATTAGAACGTATTTGCACCGGAGAATTTGAAGCGACTCAAGGATGCACCATTTATCAGGATTATTTGCTTATAAAGTCCTTTGAGAAGGAGACCAACCGGTTCAATACGGTACTTGTGCCGGGTTTGTCTGCTTATGCTAAAATCACAAAGATGATCCGGCTTATGGAGCAGGAATTAACACAGCAGGGGGATGGCTATTGGCCTTGCCGAAGCCGGTCCTATACTATAGAGCTCTTGAGCTTCATCGGGTATGTATGTGCAAGACCGGCAGCCCATGTGGTCAATGAGGAAGCTGACAATACAAAGGCTATTAGTGACTTATGCGTAAGATATTCGGAAGCGAATGATAAGGAAAGTGATGACTTAGTCAGTGAGATTATTCAGTATCTCAGTGAACATATAGGAGATAAGGTTACGCAGGAGGAGGTAATGAAGAAATTTTCCATGAATCGTAATCGGCTGAATGAATTGTTTATGAAGGAGACTTCCCTGACATGCTTAAATTATCTTGCAAGGATGAGAGTGAATCTGGCACAAATCATGCTTGCAGAGACAGAACTGCAAATTGCAGAAATAGAAGGACGGGTGGGCTATGCAGATTCCAATTATTTCGTTAAAGTATTTAAAAAACATACCGGAATGACACCCTCCAAATACAGAGAAAATTATTCTTAAATTGTGCAGATATTTCTATTTTTTATGCAAATATTTCTCATGATTTTTAAGGAAATAGTGCTATTCTACTTGTGTATTCCAATTATGATACATAAAGGAGAGCAGAAGCGCATGAAAAGGAATTTAAAAAATGCAAAACGAAGTGTAGGTTGCTGGACTCTCATTGTAATGATGGGAGTCCTTTTGTCCTCCTGCGGAATGAAAATTCGGGTTGAGGAGACAGGGAAGGCATATGATGTGAATGAGAGCAGCAAGGTGCTGGAAACCTATGAACAGTACAATATTCAGGCACCGGTGGAGCAAATGGCAGGGGAGTTAATGGAAGAGGGCTTCCAAAACTTGACACTGCAGTCCCATACGGTTACGGTAGCAGATGAGGACGCTTCGGAGAATGGAAAATACGATGCAGTGGATACGATTGTTGCAGTAGCAGAAGGGGCAAATCCTACCGGAATATTTCCTCAAACCATGGAAATTACAGCACAGTACAAAAGAGATGCATCTACCTTAGAGTGGATAGTGACAGATAAAACTTGCAAAAAATGGAAAATAGAACATAAAGAAATAGGGGGAACCGCATGGAAGCTGAGTTCGCCGGAGGGAGATACCTATATCAGACTTCGGGATACCATTGAATTTTTTTATACAAAGGTGAAGCAGGGAGAAGAGAGCACAAAGAAGGCAGAATTTGATACAACGCTTTTAGGGCTTATGGCTACTATTTCAGAGGGGGAGAAAAAGCTGGAAAGAATTCATGTATCCGGAGGAACTGTATCAGCAACGGGAATCATTACCTTAAAGTTACAGGTTGAACAGGAGCAGGAAATAGAAGTGGTGCTCAATGATTTTGAAAGGATAGAAAAGATAGCTCTACCGTTTACGGAAGAAGAATTTCAGAGCATTGCGGTACGATAAAAAGGGGTGCGTGTTATGAAAAAAAAGAAATTATCATTTATAAGTTGCATTTGTTGGGGCATATTAGTGCTTGCACTTACAGGATGCGGCAGTTCCGGGGAAAATGCGGATGCTGACGGAAATAGGGAGGAAACGAGGCCTGTGATAGTGAATGATTTAATGAATACTGCTATTTTTGCAGACAGTGGTTTGCGTACTTTTGAAGTGACTTCCGAGGATTTACATGATGGTGTATGGGATAGTATTATCACCAATACGGACAATGGTTCCAATGTGTCTCCTCAGCTTTCCTGGGAGGCTGTGCCGGAGGCGGGCTGCTACGTAATTTATATGGTGGATACTTCAGCCGGCAACTGGATTCACTGGAAATCCAATAATGTAACAGAAACAAGCCTTCCCCAAGGATGGGCACCGGAAGGAGAATATATCGGTCCTTACCCTCCTTCCGGAACCCATGATTATAAGATTTATGTGGTGGCCATTAAGGAGCCGGTGGAAAGAGCCAAAGGAGCCTTTAACAGTACCAATGAAAAATTTAAGTCCAATGTAATGTCCCTGGATGCACCCACGGAAGGTGCCAGCGGGAATATACTTGCCTATGGGGAAATTGTCGGAGCCTATACGCATGGAGAGTAGAAAACTGTTTCCGAAAAACAAGGTATAAAATACCTCCGTTTACAAATACTAGTTTCAAATCGCTAGAATTTGTAAATGGAGGATTTTTATATGAGAGCAACAGGAATTGTAAGACGTATAGATGATTTGGGAAGAATTGTAATCCCTAAGGAAATCCGCAGAACCATGCATATCAGGGAAAGTGATCCCATGGAAATTTTTACCGATAAGGAGGGACAGGTGATTTTGAATAAGTATTCCCACATTGGTGAGATGACTACCTTCGCTAAGCAGTATGCGGAAAGTGTGGCACAGGTGTCCGGTCATATGGCACTGATTTGCGACAGGGAGCAATTTATTGCGGCAGCAGGGGGCAGCAAGCAGCTGTTGAATCAGGAAATCAGTGCAGGACTGGAGGAAAAAATGGACCAAAGAGAGCTGTTTATTTCTTCCAGGGGAGATCGGGGATTCACCTATATCTGTAGTGATATGACATTGGATTATGTACACGAAATTATCGCCCCGATTATTTGTCAGGGCGATGTAATTGGTTGTGTTGTGTTACTTGAAAGTGATACACGCAAAAAAATGGGTGAAACAGAACTGAAGCTGGCACAATCTGCTGCCGTGTTTTTAGGCAGACAGATGGAGGAATAAGCGGTATCGGCCACTATAATACGATACGGTTGCGGCCCTGATCTTTGCCGTTGTATAGTTTTTCATCCACAGCTTTCAATAAAGCATTCATATCATCGGTGCCACCGGGGGTCATGCCGAAGGTCATGGTGACAAAAACCGGAAGCTCCTCATGAGGAGTGGGGGTACAACGGATTTCCATAAGCATGTGCTCCACCACTGCCTGCGCTTCATGGAGAGACTCGTGGTCAAAGACCAGGAGAAATTCTTCACCACCCCAGCGTGCGGCAAAGCCGTGCTGACGCATGGTTTTCTGTAAAATGCCGGAAACGGTTTGCAGTACCCTGTCACCACAACTGTGACCGTAGGTGTCGTTTATCTGCTTGAAGTGGTCAATATCACCCAGAACAATCGTAAAGGGCATATCTGTTTGCCGGGATTTGTTGATGATTTCCAAAAGCTTGCGTTCGCCGTAGCGACGGTTGTACAGCTGAGTCAGGGAATCATGCTCAATCATGGACAGCAGAGAACGTTGCATACGCAGAGCACTGGAGGCAATGTCCCGTAATTCGTCCCGACGGCTTAGCACAGAGGAATCCAGCTTGGCACTCATGTCACCGTCAGATACCTGACGGAGGAAGGTGCGGATTTTATGTAAATCGTTCACGAAGCCGCTGCTAAATAATACGGTGAGAGCAGTGATGATGGTAAAAGCAATGATAACTGCGGCTACCAGGGGGATAATGCAGTGACTTACATCTTCTGTAATCTGTCCGGTGGATTTGCCTACAAAAAGCATACCTACGATGGAACCATCCCCATTATAAAGGGGAGTATAATAGGAGAAAAAGGTGTCTCCGTAAATAATTGCATTTTCATAAAAGCATGCCTTGCCCTCAGTCAAAACATCCTGTAGCACCTGATTGGGAGCGGGAGTGCCGATAATACGTTCCCCTTCCTTGTCAGTGATGGTGGTTAGGATTCGGGTGTCCTGATAGAACAGAGTAACATCCAGACCGGTATCAGAGCGGATGCTGTCCAGGAGCTGGCCTTGCAGTGTCAAATCATGGTCCCCCTTGTAAAGGGAAAGAGCCAGGTCTCCCCGCAGGTGGTAATCACCGGGGTAGGCCATATCCAGCATCCGGATAATATTGCCGGATACATTTTTTAAGGAGCTCTCCACTTCCTTTTGCATCAACCCGTGAATGCGATTGTGGGCAATTAGTATAATGAGCATACACAAAAAGAGCATAGGGAGAATATAAATGGTATGTAAAGCATAAGCAATTTTTCCTTTTCCCTTGTGACTCATAGGCAGAGCCTCCTTTTCCTTGGTATATTTTTATTATAGTAGCAGGGAAAAATGAAAGCAAGCTTGACAATTGCTTTATTTAGATTTAAAATGCTTGTAATTGTAGAAAATGCAATGACGGAGAGAGTACAGATTCCCTAAAGGCACAGCGAGCCGGTGTTGGTGTGAGACCGGTCTGAGTAAGGATGCATGGAAAATCACTCCTGAGCAGCCAGGACCAAAGGAAAGTATGACGAGTACCAGTAGTCCCGGACGGTCTTCCGCCGTTACCGGATACCATATAACTCTCTGCCTTGCAGAGAACGTATGATGTAACAGGTGGTTGCGATGCATATTAACGGCTTCGTCCTTTTACGGGACGGAGCCTTTTTTAGTGTAAAGAAAGGAAGGAATGCTATGTATAAGCAGGTATCAACAGATCTTAATTTTGTGCAACGTGAAAAAAATGTAGAAAAGTTCTGGAAAGACAACAAGATTTTTGAGAAGAGTATGGAAAGCCGCAAGGAAGGCCCTACATATACCTTCTATGATGGTCCCCCTACCGCAAACGGTAAGCCCCATATCGGTCATGTGCTGACCCGAGTAATCAAGGATATGATTCCCAGATACCGTACCATGAAGGGGTATATGGTACCCCGTAAGGCCGGTTGGGATACCCACGGTCTGCCCGTTGAGCTGGAAGTAGAAAAGCTTCTGGGCTTAAACGGTAAGGAGCAGATTGAAGAATACGGTATGGAGCCCTTTATCTGCAAGTGTAAGGAATCTGTATGGAAATACAAAGGTATGTGGGAGGATTTCTCCGGCACCGTTGGTTTCTGGGCAGATATGGATAATCCCTATGTCACCTATGATGACAATTTCATCGAGTCCGAATGGTGGGCCCTGAAGGAAATCTGGAACAAGCAGCTCTTATATAAGGGCTTTAAGATTGTACCTTATTGTCCTCGTTGCGGTACCCCTCTATCATCCGCAGAGGTATCCCAGGGCTACAAGACGGTAAAGGAGCGTTCTGCTATCGCTTCCTTCAAGGTGACCGGCGAGGATGCTTACTTCCTGGTATGGACTACCACACCTTGGACCCTGCCCTCCAACGTGGCACTTTGTGTAAACCCTGATGAGAATTACTGTAAGGTAAAGGCTGCTGACGGCCGTACCTATTATATGGCGCAGGCTCTGCTGGATGCAGTATTGGGTAAGCTGGCTGACAAAGAAAATGGCGTGGCAGCTTATGAAGTGCTGGAGACCTACAAGGGTAAGGATTTGGAATACAAAGAGTATGAGTCTTTATTCCCTTGGGCTGTAGATGTAGCCGCAAAGCAGAATAAGAAGGCTCATTATGTGACCTGCGACGGTTATGTAACCATGTCCGACGGTACCGGTATCGTACACATTGCACCTGCTTTTGGTGAAGACGATGCCCAGGTGGGCCGTAAGTATGACCTGCCCTTTGTACAGTTTGTAAACGGCAAGGGTGAAATGACCGAAGAGACTGCTTACGCAGGTATGTTTGTAAAGGATGCAGACCCTGTGATCCTGAAGGATTTGGATGCGGCGGGCAAGCTTTACGATGCACCCAAATTTGAACATGAATATCCTCATTGCTGGAGATGTGATACTCCTCTGATTTACTATGCACGTGAGTCCTGGTATATCAAGGAAACCGCAGTAAAGGAGGATTTGATCCGCAACAATAACATTGTTAACTGGATCCCCGAATCCATCGGTAAGGGACGTTTCGGCAACTGGCTGGAGAATATCCAGGACTGGGCAATTTCCCGTAACCGTTATTGGGGTACTCCCTTAAATATCTGGGAGTGTGAAGGCTGTGGCCATCAGGAATGTATCGGAAGCCGTGCAGAGCTGGCAGAGCGTAGCGGCAAGCCCTCTGATGCCCAGGTAGAGCTGCATAGACCTTATATTGATGAAGTGACCTTTGTTTGTCCCGATTGCGGCAAGACCATGCACCGTGTACCTGAGGTTATTGACTGCTGGTTTGACTCCGGAGCAATGCCCTTTGCACAGCATCATTATCCTTTTGAAAATAAGGAGCTCTTTGAGTCCCAGTTCCCTGCACAGTTTATTTCAGAGGCAGTAGACCAGACCAGAGGATGGTTCCATTCCCTGATGGCTATTTCCACTCTGTTATTTAATAAGTCCCCCTATGAGAATGTAATCGTTCTGGGACATGTACAGGATGAGAACGGACAAAAGATGAGTAAGTCCAAGGGTAATGCGGTGGATCCCTTTGATGCACTGGAGCAGTATGGTGCAGATGCCATCAGATGGTACTTCTACATCAATTCCGCCCCCTGGCTGCCCAACCGTTTCCACGGCAAGGCTGTTGTGGAAGGCCAGCGTAAGTTTATGAGTACCCTGTGGAATACCTATTCCTTCTTCGTACTCTATGCAAATATCGATGAGTTTGATGCTACCAAGTATGCGTTAGAATACGATAAATTACCCGTTATGGATAAGTGGCTTTTATCTAAGCTGAATTCCGTGGTGAAGGCAGTGGATGATCATCTGGGCAACTATCGTATTCCTGAGGCAGCCA
The DNA here is from genome assembly GCA_017473445.1 of Lachnospiraceae bacterium. Classification (GTDB taxonomy): domain Bacteria; phylum Bacillota; class Clostridia; order Lachnospirales; family Lachnospiraceae; genus Acetatifactor. The sequence goes on along the minus strand of JAFUKS010000257.1, from coordinate 6,225 downwards.
GAGCATTGGATTCCTTTGTGGATGAGATGAGTAACTGGTATGTAAGACGTGGTCGTGAACGTTTCTGGGCAAAGGGTATGGAGCAGGATAAGATTAATGCATATATGACTCTGTATACTGCACTGGTAACCATCGCCAAGACGGCAGCACCTATGATTCCTTTTATGACGGAGGATATTTACCAGAATCTGGTAAGAAGCATTGATGCATCTGCTCCTGAAAGTATCCATTTGTGTGATTTCCCTGAGGTGAAGGAAGAATGGATTGATACCCAGCTGGAGGCAGATATGGAGCATGTATTGAAGGCAGTAGTAATGGGTCGTGCCTGCAGAAATACTGCAACCATCAAGAACCGCCAGCCCATTGGCAATATGTTTATCAAGGCTCCCTTTGTACTGGATGAATTCTTCCGGGAAATTATCCGTGAGGAGCTGAATGTAAAGAATGTAGTGTTCACTGACGATGTAAGAGAGTTTACCTCCTATACCTTCAAGCCTCAGCTGCGCACCGTAGGACCCAAGTATGGCAAACAGTTAGGCGGTATCCAGAAGACCCTGGCTACCATTGATGGCAATGCTGCTATGGATGATTTGAAGGCAAATGGTTTTATTGTCTTTGATGTGGACGGCACCGAGGTAAAACTTGCCGAGGAAGATTTGTTGATTAATATTGCCCAGAAGGAAGGCTATGTGACCGAGGCGGATAATGTGGCTACCGTGGTACTGGATACCAATCTGACACCTGAACTCATCGAAGAGGGCTATGTATATGAAATCATCAGTAAGATTCAGACCATGCGTAAGGATGCTGATTTTGAAGTGATGGATCACATCCGTGTATCTGTAAATGATAATCAGAAACTGGCTGATATTGTGGCTAAGAATGAGAAGACTATTGCAGACAAGGTACTGGCTGATATGATGACCTCCGGCAGTTCTTACGCTGTAACAAAAGAGTGGGATGTGAACGGTGAGAAGGTCACTGTTTCCATTGAGAGAGTATAAATATAAGTTGGCTTAAAGGTTGTTTTGGGGTATAATAGGATATAGGGTTTAGAAGCGATTAACAGTTTTTGAATGGAATGGAGATACCCAATGAAAGAAACTACAACAACCAATTTCATGAACGAAAAATTTGATAAGGAACTTTTTAAAAGAAGTGTACAGTACAATGTGAGAACCTTGTACCGTAAGACTCTGGAAGAGGCTACTCCCCAACAGATTTTCCAGGCTGTGTCCTACGCAGTAAAGGACAGAATCGTAGAAAATTGGATGGAGACCCAGAAGGCATATGAAAAAGAAGACCCTAAGATGGTCTATTATATGTCCATGGAATTTTTGATGGGCCGAGCATTAGGAAACAGTATTATCAATCTGCAGGCGATGGATGAGATCAAGACAGCTATGAATGAGCTTGGGCTGGACCTGAATGTGATTGAAGATCAGGAGCCCGATGCAGCACTGGGTAACGGTGGTCTGGGACGTCTGGCAGCGTGCTTTTTGGATTCCCTGGCTACCTTGGGATATCCTGCATATGGCTGTGGTATCCGTTACCGTTACGGTATGTTTAAGCAGAAGATAAAGGACGGTTATCAGGTGGAAGTTCCTGATAACTGGCTGGTAAACGGTAATCCTTTCGAACTGCGTAGACCGGAATATGCCAAGATTGTTAAGTTTGGCGGTTATGTGAATGTACATACCGATGAAAACGGACGTAGCGTATTTACCCAGGAGGGTTACCAGTCTGTAAAGGCAGTTCCTTTTGACTGTCCTATCGTAGGTTACGGTAATGGTATTGTGAATACCCTGCGTATCTGGGACGCAGAGCCTGTAGAGTGCTTCCAGCTGGATTCCTTTGATAAGGGGGATTACCAGAAGGCCGTGGAGCAGGAAAATCTGGCCCGCAATATCGTAGAGGTATTGTATCCCAATGATAATCATTATGCAGGTAAGGAATTACGTCTCAAGCAGCAGTATTTCTTTATTTCCGCATCCGTACAGGAGGCAGTGGAGAAGTACATGAGAAAGCATTCTGATGTGCGTAAGCTGTACGAAAAGGTGACCTTCCAGCTGAATGATACGCATCCCACCGTGGCAGTGGCAGAGCTGATGCGTGTGCTGATGGATGATTATTATCTCACATGGGATGAGGCATGGGCAGTGACTACCAAGACCTGTGCATATACCAATCATACCATTATGGCGGAGGCATTGGAAAAATGGCCTATTGAGCTGTTCTCCAGACTGTTGCCCAGAGTATACCAGATTGTGGAAGAGATTAACCGTAGATTTATCCGGGAGATTGAGCGCAAGTACGAAGGCGTAGAGGGCGTCAATGTACAGGATAAGATCCGTAAGATGGCAATCGTATATGACGGACAGGTAAAGATGGCTCATCTGGCGATTGCTGCCGGCTATTCCGTAAACGGTGTGGCAAGATTGCACACGGAGATTTTGAAGAATCAGGAGCTTCGCGATTTCTACGAGATGTATCCGGAGAAATTTAATAATAAGACCAACGGTATCACCCAGAGAAGATTCTTAAAGCATGGTAATCCTCTGCTGGCAGACTGGGTAACTGCTCACGTGGGCAACGAATGGGTTATCGACCTGCCCCAGATTGGCAGACTGAAGGTTTATGCTGACGATACCAAGGCTCAGCAGGAGTTCATGAATATTAAATACCAGAACAAGGTACGCCTGGCAAAATATATCAAGGAGCACAATGGTATCGATGTGGATCCCCGTTCCATCTTTGATGTACAGGTAAAGAGACTTCATGAGTACAAGAGACAGCTACTGAATATTTTGCATGTAATGTATCTGTACAATGAGCTGAAGGAGCATCCCGAGATGGAGTTCTATCCCAGAACCTTTATCTTTGGTGCCAAGGCGGCAGCAGGCTACCGTAATGCCAAGCTGACCATCAAGCTGATTAATGCGGTGGCAGATGTGGTAAATAATGATGCGACCATCAAGAATAAGCTGAAGGTGGTATTCATTGAAAATTATAATGTATCCAATGCAGAAATTATCTTTGCGGCAGCAGATGTATCCGAGCAAATTTCCACTGCAAGTAAGGAAGCTTCCGGTACCGGTAATATGAAGTTTATGTTAAACGGAGCATTGACCTTGGGTACCATGGATGGAGCAAATGTGGAAATTGTGGAAGAGGTAGGTCAGGAGAATGCCTTTATCTTCGGTTTATCCTCTGATGAGGTTATCCATTATGAGAATCATGGTGGTTATAATCCCATGGAAATCTTCAACAGTGACCAGGATATCCGTAAGGTATTGATGCAGCTGATTAACGGCACCTATGCACCTTATGATACGGAGCTGTTCCGTCCTCTTTATAATTCGCTGCTGAATACCCAGAGTACTGCAAAGGCTGATACCTACTTTATTTTGAAGGATTTCAAGTCCTATGCAGAGGCGCAGAAGCGGGTGGAAGCAGCATACAAAGATGAGGCCGGCTGGGCAAGAAGTGCTATCCTGAATGTGGCATGCTCCGGCAAGTTTACTTCAGACAGAACCATTCAGCAGTATGTGGACGAAATCTGGCATTTGGACAAAGTAGTTTTGAAATAATGAGGAATGCACTGTGAAAGCAGGCTGATGTTCACCCCCCTGCCCTGATGGCAATATAAGTTGTTAGGGGCAGGGGTTTTTTTGGCCTACAAATACTCTAAATGCAAGAAAAACGGGTGAAAAACGGATAAAAAACGGTTGACATTTGAGAGAAATAGGAGCTTAATAATGTTAAGGAAACTTATTAGGGAGAGGAGGAACGGACATGACAGTGGAAGAGATGAAGCGTATTAAGCAGGAACGTGGATACAGTCTGGCCCAGCTATCCGAGTACAGTGGGGTGCCTTTGGGTACTCTGCAAAAGATTTTTTCCGGTGAAACGGAGCATCCCCGTTATGCTACCATACAGGCATTGACAAAGGTATTATCCGAAGATGGCGAATATGTACCGGGAGGTAAGTCTCTTGTAGTGCAGGAAGCCATTACCTATGATGCCGCTATGAAAAGACAGGGGGATTACCGGCTGGAGGATTACTATACCCAGCCGGAGGAGAGAAGGGTGGAGCTGATAGATGGTGTTTTCTATGATATGAGTGCACCTACTTTTGTGCATCAGCATATTCTGATGGCATTATCCTATCAGGTACAGGATTTTATTCGCAGAAAGGGAGGGAATTGTGTGCCCATGTTTGCCCCGGTGGATGTGAGGCTGGATTGTGACGACAGGACCATGCTGCAGCCGGATTTTCTGATTTTATGCGACCGTTCCAGGATACAGAAATGGGGGATTATGGGAGCACCGGATTTTTGTCTGGAGATTATATCCGAGTCCACCAAGCGAAAAGATTACATTAAGAAATTGCAAAAGTATACCGATGCGGGAGTAAGGGAGTATTGGATTGTGGACCCTTTACGGAAGATGCTGGTGTATTACAACTGGAAGGATGAGTATATGCCTCATATGTGTCCTCTTGAGGGAAAATGTGGGGTGGCTATTTATGATGGAGAGTTACAGATTGATCTGGATGCCATCAGAGACTTAATTCAGGAATATCCGGCGGACTAGCACAGACTTTTATTATTTTTGGTTGCATAAGCTATTGCTTTTTATTATAATAAAGGTTAATGTTGCGCGAGGCATAAGTGCGTAAGAAAAGAGGAATGTACGATGATAGAGTTATTAAAAGGCGGCGCCTATTTAGTAAATGGCGTAGATATTATTGAGGATGCACCGGAAGCGGCTGCGGCGGTTAAGAGCAAGACCGGTCTGGAGGTATCCAAGGAAGCGGCTGCAAAGCAGACCATTGCTTACGGTATTTTGGAGAGTCATAATACTTCTGATAATATGGACAAGCTGAAAATCAGATTTGACAAGCTGACCAGTCATGATATTACCTTCGTAGGTATTATCCAGACTGCAAGAGCATCAGGCTTACAGAAGTTCCCCATGCCCTATGTACTGACCAACTGCCACAATTCCCTGTGTGCGGTAGGAGGTACCATTAATGAGGATGACCACATGTTTGGTCTTACCTGTGCAAAGAAGTACGGTGGTGTGTATGTACCCCCTCATCAGGCGGTTATTCACCAGTTTGCCCGTGAAATGCTGGCTGGTGGCGGCAAGATGATTCTGGGTTCCGATTCCCATACCCGTTATGGTGCTTTGGGTACCATGGCTATGGGTGAGGGTGGTCCTGAGCTGGTAAAGCAGCTGCTGAATCAGACCTATGATATCAATATGCCCGGTGTAGTGGGTGTATACCTGAAGGGTGCTCCCGTGCTTGGGGTAGGTCCTCAGGACGTGGCACTGGCGATTATCGGTGCAGTATTCAAGAATGGTTATGTAAAGAATAAAGTAATGGAATTTGTAGGTCCCGGTGTGGCGAACCTGAGTGCTGATTTCCGTATCGGTATCGATGTTATGACCACAGAGACCACCTGCTTATCTTCCATTTGGCAGACCGATGAGGAGATTAAAGAATTTTACGAGATTCACGGCAGAAGTGAAGAGTATGCACAGTTAAGTCCCGGTCAGGTAGCATATTACGATGGAATGATTGTGGTGGATTTGGACAAGGTTCGTCCCATGATTGCAATGCCCTTCCATCCCAGCAATACTTATACCATTGAAGAATTGAACGCTAATCTGTTGGATATTTTGGATGAGACGGAGAAGCGTGCTTTGGTAAGCTTGGACGGTGCTGTAGAATACAGCCTGAGAGATAAGGTAAAGAACGGCAAATTCATGGTAGACCAGGGTATTATTGCAGGTTGTGCCGGCGGTGGATTTGAGAATATTTGCGCTGCAGCAGACATCCTGAAGGGTAAGTATATCGGTTCCGATGGATTTACCCTAAGTGTATATCCTGCTTCTATGCCTGTATATATGGAATTGATTAAGAATGGCTGTGCAGCTACCATCTTAGAGACCGGTGCTGTGATGAAGACTGCATTCTGTGGACCTTGCTTTGGCGCCGGAGATACTCCTGCCAATAATGCATTCAGTATCCGTCACTCTACCAGAAACTTCCCTAACCGTGAAGGTTCCAAGCTGCAGAGTGGTCAGATTTCTTCCGTAGCTCTGATGGATGCCCGTTCCATCGCAGCTACCGCTGCTAATAAGGGCGTACTTACTCCTGCTACTGACTTTGATGGTACCATGGGCAAGTACAAATATCATTTTGACAGTAATATT
>JAFUKS010000256.1 GCA_017473445.1 Lachnospiraceae bacterium | reverse complement strand
GATGTGGAAGGCCATTGATATTGAATATTTAGGACGTTATGGTATTCCTTTGCCGCCCAATTTGCAACAGGAGATTGAAGGTCGAAGTTTCAGCGAAACAGCAGTGTATTTTAAGGAACGTTTTGGTCTGCCGGATACCATCGAACAAATGAAGGCAGACTGGAACAGTATGGCCTGGGATAAATATACCCATGAAGTGCCCTTGAAGCCCGGAGTCCGAGATTTCCTCGAGAAATGTAAAAAATACAAAATCAAATTGGGCATTGCCACCAGCAATTCCAGAGAGTTAGTAGAAAATGTCCTTGGCGTACACCAAATCAAAGACTATTTTCACTGTATTATGACAGGCTGCGATGTAGCCAAGGGCAAGCCGGCACCGGATATTTATCTGGCTGTGGCGCAAAACTTGGAGGAAAAACCGGAGCATTGTCTGGTCTTTGAAGATATTATTCCCGGCTTACAGGCAGGAATCAGTGCCGGTATGCATACTTGTGCGGTAGAAGATGAATACTCTATATCAGAGATTGACCAGAAAAAAGCAATGGCGGACTATTATATTGCAGACTATAATGAAATCCCTTTCATTTAATTTTTAGGAGTACTATGAATATTATACTAATTACCGGCGCATCCTCCGGTATCGGACGGGAATTTGCCCGTCAAATGGATGCCTATTTTTCCAATATGGATGAATTTTGGCTCATTGCCAGACGAAAAGATTTGCTACAGGAGCTGGCAGGACAGCTGCAACATAAATGCAGGTTATTTGCTATGGATATTACCCAGGAGGCCCAGCAGGAGCGGCTACGTGACGCTCTGGAAGACCATCATGCAGTAGTTCGCATGCTGATAAATTGTGCGGGCTACGGCACTATGGGACATTTTGCCGGTCAGAACAGAGCAGAGCAGGCTGGAATGATACGTTTGAATTGCGAGGCACTGACTAACATTACCCATATATGCCTGCCCCATATGTGCCGGGGCAGCCGCATCATCCAATTGTCTTCCAGTGCCGCATTTTTACCCCAGACTGACTTTGCAGTATATGCTGCCACCAAATCCTATGTACTCAGTTTATCCAAAGCACTGTCCTATGAATTAAATGAACAGGGGATTTATGTGACGGCGGTTTGCCCCGGTCCCGTAGATACCCCCTTTTTTGAGATTGCAGAAAAGAACGGTAGTATTATGGCTATCAAAAAGCTTACCATGGTATCTCCCGAAAGAGTGGTTGCTCTGGCATTGAAGGATTCCTATTTCCGAAAAAAAATGTCTGTATGCAGTCCCATGATGAAGCTGTTGCATGTATCCGCCAAATTATTACCCCATGAATTGTTTTTAAGTACTATGAAATTATTGAAATGAGGTTCCAATGATGAAATTAATGAGATTATTTTCTACTACATCGGTAAAAGGCACAGAAAAGTATTTAGATTCCCAAAAAAAATATGAGCTTATCCGAACGATTCTTTATTTTGCCATCTCCTTCAGCCTATATATTTCAGGCTATGTGACCACAAAAAGCAACGCGAATCTATTGACGGTTGTAGCTGTAGTAGGTTGTTTGCCCGCTTGTAAAAGTCTGGTAGGTGCCATTATGTTTCTTCGCTACAAAAGCTGTCCCTCAGATACAGTTGCTCTTATCAAAGAACATAATGAAGGACTCTGTGGACTCTTTGACCTAGTATTTACTTCCGCCCAAAAGACTTATACCGTAGCTCATATCACAGTAAAGGGTAATACCCTTTGTGGCTTATCCATGGCAAAGGAGTTCCCGGAAAATGATTTTCAGCAGCATTTAACCGGCCTATTGAAGGCAGATGGTTTCAAGGATGTAAATATCAAAATTTTTACCTCCCGGGAAAAATATTTAAACCGCCTGGACCAGTTACAGGAATTAAGTGCCGACGAAACCAATACCAACGGCATTATAGAAACTCTCAAAAATATCACACTCTAAAGGAGTTCCTTATGCAATCCGTTACCATCGGAAAAAATCAAGCCGGACAACGCATGGATAAATTCCTACATAAATATTTGCCCAATGCCGGCACCGGTTTCTTATATAAAATGCTTCGTAAAAAGAATATTGTCCTAAACGGTAAAAAGGCAGAAGGCAAGGAAATGCTGGCAGAGGGAGATGAAATCAGGTTCTTCTTTTCGGAGGAGACCTTTGCCATGTTTACAGGAAATACCACCGGCAATATAAACACAGTATCTCATGTGGCAGCCATGGAACCCCAGAAACAGAAGGCAAATTCTACCGAAAACAAGTATAAAGAATATGACATTGCTTATCAGCGGCTACAGCCCATTGAAATCCTATTGGAAACAGAGGATGTGCTGATTGTCAATAAACCTGCGGGTATTTTGACGCAAAAGGCAGAGGTGAAGGATATATCCCTGAATGAATGGCTCATTGGCTATCTCTTACAAAGCAGGCAACTGTCCAAAGAGGACTTGCAGACCTTTCGTCCCTCCGTATGTAATCGTCTGGACCGAAATACCAGTGGCATCGTACTCTGTGGCAAATCCCTGAAGGGCTCTCAGGTACTAAGTCGTCTCATTAAAGAGCGTAGCATCGGCAAGTTCTATCGCACCATTTGTATGGGCAGTTTAACAAAAGCCGCTACTTTGGATGGTTATTTGAGCAAGGATCATGCGACCAATCGTGTAACCTTGCAAAAACAAATGGACCGTGCTGCCAAGCAGGAGAGTGACTATATCCAAACCCGCTATACCCCTATTCAAACCAAGGACCAATATACTTTGCTGGAGGTGGAGCTGATTACCGGCAAAACCCACCAGATCCGTGCCCATTTGGCAAGTATTGGACATCCCCTGATAGGAGATTACAAATACGGTAAGCGTTCTGCCAACGAGGTATTAAAAAAACAATTTGGTCTGGAACATCAATTGCTCCATGCCTATCGGGTAGAATTCCCCCAGGGTTTGGAATTAACAGATTTGGCAGGCAAAATGGTAATTGCAGATTACCCCAAACAGTTTGAGAAAATACTACAGGGATTAAAGCTCGCTTAAGCATTTTTGTATAAACAGCACAATGGAATTTGATATCTATGAAAGGAGTATCTATGAACGGAGTCAATAAAACACTCTATATTCCCTTATACGGCAAGGCTTATGTCAGTCGCAGGGGTATCATTCTGGAAGATAAAAAAGCCGAAGAAATTTGGGCGTCAGAAGGCTTTCCTCTAAAAGGAAAGTCCAAATCCAAATGGCTGGCTTACTATATGGGCATGCGCTCCGCCGTGTTTGACCAGTGGCTAAAGGAGCAGATGGAGCAGTGTCCTGAGGCCCTTATCTTACATATTGGGTGTGGTATGGACAGCCGCATAGAGCGTGTAGGTACCCAAGGTCATGCCTGGTATGATGTGGATTTCCCCGCCGTAATTGCAGAACGGAAGCGTTATTATGAGGAAAATGATTTATATCATATGCTTCCTTCTGATGCCAGAGAAAATGCATGGATACAGTCCCTTCCCCATGGCCAAAATGCTATTATTGTAATGGAAGGTGTCAGTATGTATTTTCAGCCGGAGGAATTGAACCGCCTACTCAAGGAGCTTTCAGTGCATTTTCAGCAGGTACATTTATTAATGGATTGCTACACCGGCTTTGCAGCCAAGGCCTCCAAATATAAGAATCCCATTAATGAGATGGGCGTGACGAAAGTATATGGGGTGGATGACCCCAATGTGCCGGTAGCAGATTCAAGTCTAACCTTTACGAAAGAGCACGAAATCACTCCAGAAAGCTTGATTATGCGGCTTAAAGGTATGGAAAAAGCTGTTTTCAAGAAAGTATTTGCCGGTAGGTTTGCCAATAAAATGTACCGGATGTATGAGTATCAAAAGAGGTAAATATGAAATCATTCACATTACGTAAATTCATATTGGTGATACTGTGTTGTATGCTCTTAACCGCCTGTGGTCCTCAGGAGACAGGTACCGACGAGCCATCTATTACAACCTCTCAAAGCAGTATTGTAGAGGAACCATTTGAAGCATCAACGTCTGCACCGGATGAAACTCTTCCCGATAACGAAGAAAACCCATATGACCAATTTGCTATCACCATTAAGGTGAATCAAGTGGGATATTACCCGGACAGTTCCAAAATCGCCATTTTTCCGACCGATACTTCGGTCACCGAATTTAATGTAGTGGATGCAACTACTAATGAAGTAGTCTATACCGGGGATTTGTACCAAAAAAGCAAAGAAGTGGATTCCATATTGGGGGACTTTTCTGATGTGACAGAAGCAGGACAGTATTATATTCTCTGCCAAGATACGGATGCATCCCCTATATTTACTGTTCATGATGATGTGTATGATACATTAACTCTGGATACCGTCAAAATGCTTTATTACCAAAGATGTGGCACTGAAATTTACGATGACACCTTTGGACATAAGGCTTGCCATATAGCCAAGGCCACCATTTATGGAAGCAAGCACACACTGGATGTCAGCGGTGGCTGGCATGATGCAGGTGATTTTGGCCGATATATCGTTCCTGCCGCTCAAACCGTAGCACAACTTCTGTATGCTTACGAAGCCCATCCCACATTGTTTGGCGACGATACCGGTATCCCGGAAAGCGGTAACCACATTTCGGATCTTCTTGATGAAGTAAAATATGAACTGGAATGGATGATGAAAATGCAGGACAGTAGTGGTGGTGTCTATCACAAAGTCACCTGTTCCTATCATCCGGCGATTGTTATGCCCGAACAGGAGTT
>JAFUKS010000255.1 GCA_017473445.1 Lachnospiraceae bacterium | reverse complement strand
TCTCTTTCCTTACTTTTGCAGATTCCGTTTTTTATAGCGGCCTATCATTACCTGACCCATGCCAATCTGCAGGGAGCTTCTTTCCTGTTTTTGCATAATTTGGGTGAGGCGGACCGTTTGTTGAAATTCGGTGATTTATCCTTGAATTTGATGCCGATTTTGATGACCTTGATTAATTTTGTATCCAGCTTTATTTACACTAGAGGTTTTTCCTTGAAGGATAAGCTGCAGCCCATTGTGCTGGCCAGTATCTTTCTGGTAGTATTGTATCAGAGCCCCTCGGGACTGGTATTATATTGGACCATGAACAACCTGTTTTCCCTTTTGAAAAATGTGGTAATGAAGCTGATAGAGCCCTTGTTTCAAAAGGGCAGAAATGAGAAACCGGTAAAGAAAGAGAGTAAAACATCTGTAAAAAGCTTTCTGTTGGGAGCCTTGTTATTGACTGTACTTACGGGTTTGGTGATTCCCGTGTCTGTGGTCAGTGCTTCCCCGGCAGAGTTTATTTCCTTGAATGCATATCGTAGCCCTTTGATTTTTGTGTGGCTGACATTGTGTGTGGCAGCAGGCGTATTCCTGGTATGGGGCGGTATCCTGTACTATGTGAGTCAGCCCTCTGCTAAGGTGCTTTTTGAAAGGATTTTCTGTATTCTGGCAGTGGTGGGATTGGCAGATTACATGTTTTTTGGCAGTTTGACAGGAACAGTTTCCCCTCTTTTGACCTATCACGAGGGACTTTCTGCAAATTATAAAATGGGTCTCTTAAGTCTTCTCATAGCAGGGGTATTGGCAGGTCTGGTGTGGTTTCTATGGAAGTATCAGAAGCTTTGGCAGACGCTGTTGGCCATACTGGCAATCAGTCTGTTGGGGTTAGGCTGCTGGGATGTGGTCAGTGCTCACCGGGAGCTGGAGGAAATGGACTATATCAAATCTATTTCTGAGGATGACAGTGCTACGGAGGTATCCCCCATCCTTACCCTGAGCAAGACCGGAAAAAACGTGGTGGTATTTATGCTGGACCGTGCCATCAGTGATTATTTCCCCTATATTATGGCGGAGAAACCGGAGCTGGCAAAGCAGTATGCGGGATTTACCTATTATCCTAATACCATCTCCTTTGGACAGTATACTATTTATGCCTCTGCGGCCATATTTGGTGGCTACGAATACACCCCTGCAGCTATGAATGCCCGCAGTGATGTACCTGCGGTAGAAAAGCAAAATGAGGCATTGAAGGTATTGCCCGTATTATTTCATGAGCTGGGCTATGATGTGACGGTTTGCGACCCTCCTCTGGCAGGTTATCGGGAGATACCGGACCTTTCCATTTATGGGGATTATCCTGAGATAGATACCCATGTTACCATGGGGGCATATCTGGGGGATGATGAGAAGTATGTGAAGCGGATTCAGGACAGTCAGGAGCGTAATTTCTTCTTTTACAGCCTTATGAAGGCAGCACCGGTACTGTTCCAGCGTTTTATCTATGATGAGGGTGTATATTTTGAAGCGGCCAAGAATAATACCCAGAGTCCTGCTTTTATGGAGTCCTATTCTGTGCTGGCTAATTTGCCGGCCTTGACAGATATCCGGGAGGATAGCAAGGGTGGTTTTGTGGTGATTGATAATGAAACACCCCATGAGCCCTGTTTGCTGCAAATGCCTGATTATGTGCCTGCTGACAGCGTAAATAACGGAGCCTATGAGGACAGTGAGCGTTTTACTCTGGATGGCAGGACCATGAAAATGGACAATTCCTATCAGCTGGAGCACTACCATGTAAATATGGCTTCCTATCTGCAGATTGGGAAGTGGTTGGACTATCTGAAAGAGCGGGGAGTCTATGACAATACCAGAATTATCATTGTGGCAGACCATGGACGCACCCTGGGACAGTTTGAGGATTTGTTGGTTTCTGAGGAACTGGATGTACAGGGATATCATCCGGTGCTGCTGGTAAAGGATTTTGGCGAGGGAGGGTTTGCTACTTCGAAAGAGTTTATGACCAATGCGGATGTACCTGCAATTGCTTTGGAGGGATTGGTAGAGCAACCGGTGAACCCCTTTACCGGAACGCCCATTACCAATGAGGCCAAAAAAGGTGGAAATCTTTTGATTACTACCGCAGATCTTTTTGACCAGAATCCGGAGTATACGTTGGATACGGATGATGCAGCATGGTATACCATTACCGGTGAGAACATTTTTGATAAGAGCAATTGGAAAAGAGTAGAATAATTTTAGGGACCGCTTCTGCGGTCCCTTCTTTAAATGATTTGCAGTTGTTTGGTGAGCTCTTGCTGTACATTGTATTTAAAGAGTAATTCCTGTTCTTGTGCCGTAGCCACTGCATCAAGACTTTCAAGCAGCAATTGATTGGTATTTGCAAGAGAAGCTGTATCTGTGGCATTTTCTTTTGACCATAATTTGGAATGCTCCTTTCGCAGGGCAATGAAGAGCTGATCCTTCCAGAGAGGAATATGGTAAAAAAGAATGGATTGTATTTTTTCTGCCATAGCAATTTGATTTGCCTGCAATTGCTTCAGCAGCGGCGCCGATTGAAGGGCAATGGAGCCGGAAAGCTCCAGCCGGGAGATTCTTTTGGATAGCTGCTCCAGCTGTCCTTTTCTATCTGCAACTATCTGTGCATCCTGTACACGGCCGGCATTTGGGGCGTGTTTTTCAAGAACAGGAAGCGTTGTTTGTTCAAACTGCATCAGTACTTTCTTGGCTTCGTCAATTTTGCCCATTAAATCGTGATAATAGGCATCGTTCATATGATACAATTGTTCATACATGGCACCATCCTTCATAAGCTGTATCTGTCGCTGTTGCAGAAGGAGAGTTATATGCTCTACATTTTTTTCTGCTTCCCGATATTTTTCACGCAAGGACTTTCCCGGTGTTCTCGTTGCAGAAGAATGGGAAGCCCGAATACCTGACATATCTTGTAGGTATTCTACAGCCGTATGTAAATGTATGCTGATATCATTTTTTTCCTGCACCTTTAGGTAGCTGAGAATTCTTTCAGATAATGCGGAAATTCTTTTTTGCTCTTCCATGCCATAGACCAAGATGGCCGCAGAATCTGATAAGTCTATTGTGGTACTCAATGCTGAATCTCCTTCGCTTCTTTCACATAATGGGGTACATCTATTTCTTCTGAAAGATTTATTTTCTTCCAAAAGGCGTCTGCATCCTCGTAAATATTGTGTCCTTGAATTCCCATGGTAACGGGGGACAGGATAACAATGGCATTTTCGGGAATATCCATAACCTTTCTGGTAAGACTGTCACTTAGTAGCAGACCATAACTCATGCACCAGCTTTCCTGAAAAGGCATGGACTCCTTAATGCGGGCAAGTATTCTTCTCAAAAATTCCTTGCTGCATAGGGGATAGTAGCATTTTTTTACATTTAAAAGTTCTCCCGGTTTCTTCAGACCAATGCTGGCAGCAAAGATTTCATTTTCCACGTAGCAGGTTTCAAACACCCTGAAATCCACTCGATAGTCGTTATTTTCCAGAAGCTTAATCAGATTAAGGGTAAGGATTCCCCGGTTTCGGATTTGTGCGTCGGTGGTATTACCGGTATATGCCAGGTTCATATAGATGGTTATAAATTTCTTTTCCTTTACCCGGTCCATGCGATACATGGATTTGGGGGCATTTGCCACATAAGCCGGTACATTGGGTCTGGAACCTACTACAGAAGGATGTGATTTTCTGTGGTGGGTGTGATGGGCATTTACCCGGTCCATATCCTTCTTTAAGCGGATAAACAAAGAAAAATCCTTTTCATACCCACCCAGGCAATAATCGATGGCTTTTTCCAGTGGTTCTCCGGCAAAATCCTCCGTAGAATGGATGCTTTTTCTGGAATAGAATGTGTTATTGTTGATGCCGGGGTCGGATGTCAGGAAAAGGTGTAACTGGCTTAGGGAGGAAAAACGAATCTTGTATATTGCAATCTGTTCCTTCTTTTCCACGGAAAGATATGGACATTCTTCGGGGGTTAATCCATAGCTTATTTCCATATTATCTTATTCCGCCTTTCTTGCGTAGGGCTTCCACCTTTTGTGCAAACAATTCATAAATCTCCTTTGCGGCGGGATAAGCAGTTACCCTTCCTCCCATGTGTTTGGAAAGAAAAGCTAGATATTCCATATCCTTGGTCTGGATAAATTCGTAATCAAGAATTTTATCTATGGTAAGACTTTCATTATCCAGATATTGCTTGATGCGGGCAGTATCTCTGGTGGTAATGATTCCGGGAGCGGAGCAGTCATTCTGATAGCCCCAGGCATCTGTAGCCATACGGAATAATACAACAAACTGGTACCAGCTCTCGTAATCTTCCAAAATTTTCTTTTCCACCGCATTGTCATAGTTTACATAAATAGGGGTAAATCTCTGTTGTACGGATTCTTCGATTTTTTCCCGGGTATTATAATTGGCATCGGCACCGTTCCCGGTAGTATTACCGGCAGCGATGATGCGGAAATTATCATGTCTTTTTACATTTTCACCGTTGGGAAAGCTATAGCAGGCATCATGGCCGTTGGCCAGGAAGGAATTCAGCTTAACCGTAGCCCTGCTGTTACTGTTGTCCAGCTCATCGCAGAAAGCAATCTTTCCATATTTGTAGCAACGATAAAAATTGGTGGCACTATAAGAACCGGTGGCAGTTTGGAAGCCTAAGAGATCGTATTCCTCATTGATATATCCGATATCAATGAAATCCAGATTCAGTATGGAAGCAATCTGTTTTACCATATAGGTCTTACCGCAGCCGGAGGGACCGATTAAGTAAGGGTTGGCATTTTCCATTAAGACAGTGATTACATCATCAAACATCTTATGGAAGTGTTCTCCTGCAGCAATTCTTCTTTCTTTTTCCGCCATTACCAGATCAAATCTTTGCCGGAAAGGAACGGAGCTATCCAGAAGAGGATTGGTTGCGGGAATATCCATAGGGAGTATTTCCGCCGGTGTACAATCTGATACAGTCGCTGATGAACCGGGTTGTAGTGCCAGGGTGGCAATTGTGGGGACTTGTCCCGGTACCGCGGATTGCGCCTCTACACTCTTGGTGATGGCTTCAATATTTTGATTGCTGAGAATCTCTAATTTGGTAAGCCGGTCCATTAATTCCTGATTTTCATCCGCTTTAGCCAAAAGCTGATTCAGAGATTCATCATTTCGGACTAAGTGATTGATTTTTTCCATGGTACTGGAGGCCTCTGTATTAATCCGGACCAGTTCTGTATTAGCAGATGCTGTGACTGCCCTGGCCATGGTTTTCAGCTCGTTTAACTTGTCCTCTGCTTCCTGGAATATTTGTCCCAGGAGAATATCCTTTTGGAGATTGATTTCCTGTCTCTGCTCCTCCAGAAATTGATTGTAAGCAGTGTTAATGTCTTCCCGGGCATTTTGGGCTCTCATGGCAATGAGGTCTGTTTCCCGCTTGGATATTTCCTGAATGGTCTCAGTGGTATCCTTCATAATACGGCTGAGCTGACGGGTCTTATGATCCGCCTGTTCCAGAATATCCAAGGTGCTGTTTAGCATAGAGCTTGCTTTCAATAGCTGCTGCTCGGTTTTGGCCACATCTGCTTCATCAATGTCATAGATGCCGGCCATGTGTTCCACTTTTTTGGTTTCTTCCTTGAGAATATCCATTCGGTTTCCGGCCTTCAGCATTTTCTGTGCTACCATCTTCATATTAGCGGCATAGGTATCCTCATCGATAAAGAAGGGGCGCACATTCAGGCCATATTGGAGTAAATCCTTTATACAGTCGGAAGCTCTTCGGGCATAGGAAAAGCTATTCATAAATTCTATGTAATTATGTTTATCCTTAAAGGTGGACATAAGGGCATCGTTAAATAAACCGCTTGCGGCCACACCATCTTCCTTGAAAAAGTTGACAAAAGCCATTGAAAGGGATTCAAACTGAGGCGTTTTGGCTCCGTAAGGGAATAGCAGCGGATAGATATCTTCTGCATTCTGAATGGCTGTCAGGTAGGAATTGATATTATAATTGGTCTTATTGGCAGTTATGGTGGATACCACCTCTACAAAAAGCTTTATTGGTTGTATCTTAATCAGTTCGGGCTTTGCAGCTATCTGGGTAAGATACTGAAGGAAGCTTTTGTCTATTGTTTGGTCAAAATAAAGCTTGTATGTATAGTTTATAGCGTCGATGATTCGATCAAGACGCCGTAAGGCTGCTTTGTCCTCTTCGCTATATTTTTCAAATAACCCCATGATTATTTTCCTCCCACTTGTGATAAAAATACTTTGATTCTAAATATTCTTTATAGTCCCAGCCGGAATAACATCCGGCAGCGGAAAAATATGTTTCTATTTGTCCTGATTTGTCCCCATAATAGAGTGTCCGCATCACAGCACCGTCTGTTCTAAGCTGTAACCCATTTTCCGGGCTTTCTACCAGTCTGTAGGAATAATGCCGGAGCACCCTTTTGCTCAGATATTCTTCCAAGTACACCGTACTATGGGCGGTGTGCCTGTACTCGGCCTGTGTGGTTCCGGTAGCCCGGCATAGCACCATGCCGCCCCAGGGAAGCTTGTATAAGGAGCCATCCGTATTCGTTTCCTTGGTTAAAAATTCATATTGCTCGGAGAAGTAAGTCTTCTTTGAAAGGTCATTTGTGCAGGTTTCCACCGGTTCCTCCTGGTGGTAAACCACTTGTCCGCCTACTTGGATAGAGGTGTGGGCGGTCACCCTTTGGGAATCTATAAGATAATGGCTTTCTCCAAACAGGCTGAAGTTTTCACTTTCAAATATAATATGTATCCGGTCTTCCAAATAGTCGATTTCGAGGGTAAGATTGCTTAAATCCTGCATAAAATTACCCACGGTGACCGTGTAGGAAGTACCGGTGGTTTCGTTTATCCGCACAGGAAGAATTTTGGTTTCTTCCCCGGTGCGTACCTTCAATACGCATCTTCTGTGCCAGCCGGGATTCTCCTTTATGAATTCGGCCTGCACATTCCACATGTGATACAGCTGGGACAGATAGTATTTCAGTAAAGGAAGCAAGGTTTCCCTTAAAACACCGTCGGATGCAAAAAGTGGAGATGAGGAAGTTTCCATATCCACATATTTTTTGCCCACCCGCTGAAAAAAGGAGGTGTGGCTGCGTGCTCCTTCCATTGCCTGTTCCAGCAGTTTTTGGGAAGCTGCTTCTATCACTATGGATTTTTTATCTTCACATTGGGAATAAAGGGAGAGCACCCTTTCCATCAAAAGCTGATAATTGGCATCCATGGAACATAGATTGATTTGTTTATTGTTCCCATAATGAACTGCCAGGGCATCATTTCCTCCCAGCCGATAAAAATGAATCATTTTCAGATCGCTGATTTGCCGGATTTCTAATTCTTCTTCACTCATAAACCGATACATTGCTTTCCCCCGAAAATAGGCTATTTACACACTATTATATAATAACATAAAAGGGGGCGGTAACAATAGGAAAAAAGTTTTGCCACTTGTCCTCTCCCAAAGACCATCCGTCGGGAAGCCATTGTTTTATTTTCCCCGGAGGTTATAATAATAATCAGATTACAAAAGTACTGGAGTGATTACCTAATGAAGATTAAATTTGATATTCAAAAGCTCTATCCGGAACCGGAAATTCACCTTTGCCACAAAGAGAAAAGTCCGGAGCTGATACATATCCATGAGATGCTGCAAAATCTTCTGGGCAGCGGGATTCGGGTATATAAGGGACAGGAAGTGTGGACTCTGATTCCGGCTCAGATTGTGCGGATTTATTCTGCCAGTAAAAAGGTATATGTAAGGACGGAGGGAGACTGCTTTGAAGTCCGGGAGAGGCTTTATACCTTGGAGGAACAGCTGAAGGACTGGGGCTTTGTGCGGATATCCAATTCGGAAATTGTGAATATGGGACAGATTGAAAAGCTGGATATGAGTTATACAGGTACTATTCGGATGTACATGAAAAATGGGGATGAAACCTACGTATCCAGAAGATATGTAAAAAAGATAAAAGAGGAATTGGTGTAGGAGGATAGGATGAAAAATTTTTTGATTCGATTCATATATGGATTTAGTTTTGGCGTTACCATATCCATGGTGGTACAGCTTGTGGTCATGGGTATTACCGGAGAGATTCCTATGTTACCGGAGTTTACGGAGGGCTTTGAGAATCCGGTGATGGCTTACTCCGTTCAAATGCTGCTTATCGGGTTTATCAGTGGTGTGGCCTCCGGGGGTACTGTGATATTGGAGTGGAAGCGGCCGGGCTTGCTGATACAGAGCATTCTGTATCTGGTACTGATGCTGGGGACCTGGATTCCCGTGGCCTGCTATGTGTGGGGCTTTCACAAATACACCACATCCATGGTTTCCGGACTGCTTAGCATATTGGTGACCTACGGTATTTGTTGGATGATCCAGTACAATATCTGTATCCGGGATGTAAAAGAGATTAATCAGCGATTGAAGAGTCAGTAGGAGGGACAGGAATGAGTTATAGTATCGAAATCAAGGGACTAAGGAAAGAATTCGGTCACAAGGTGGCCGTAAATGATCTGGAGTTAAAGATTCCGGAGGGAAGCCTTTTTGCAATTCTGGGTGTGAACGGAGCGGGTAAGACCACTACCATCCGTATGCTAACGGGTCTGACTACCCCCACCGGAGGAGATGCGCTGGTGCTGGGGCACAGCATTAAGGAAGATTTGGAGGCAGTAAAAAAGCTGGTGAATCTATCTCCTCAGGAGACTTCTGTGGCCCCCAATCTGACGGTCCGGGAGAATCTGGAATTTATTGCCGGTATTTATGGCTTTGATAGAGAAAAGATAAAGCAGAAAACTCTTCAGATACTGGAACAGTTTGGTTTGGATGAGGTGGCTCACAGCAAAGCCAAAACCTTATCCGGCGGCTGGCAGAGGAAGCTGAGCATTGCCATGGCTTTGATTACAGAACCAAGGATATTATTCCTGGATGAGCCTACTTTGGGACTGGACGTGCTTGCCCGAAGGGAGCTTTGGAAAGAAATTGAGCGTTTGAAGGGTAAGATTACCATGATTCTGACTACTCACTATATGGAAGAGGCAGAGGCACTTTCCGATGAAATCGCGGTGATGGTCAAAGGAGATTTGAAAGCAGTAGGCACCCTGGAAGAGTTAAAGCGTTTGACCGGCACAGAAAAGCTGGAAGACGCCTTTGTAAAGATTGTGGAGGAAATGTAGCATGAAAAGTTTCGTATTTGCCAAAAGAACCTTAAAAGAAATTCTGCGGGACCCTCTAAGCTATATTTTCTGCCTGGGCTTTCCGCTGGTCATGTTGATTATTATGAGTGTTGTGGATAGGAGCATTCCTGCCCAGGCTAATATGACCGTATTTCACATAGAGAATCTGGGTCCCGGTATTGCTTATTTTGGACTTACCTTTGTAATGCTTTTTAGCAGTATTCAGGTGTCCAAGGACCGTTCCACGGCGTTGCTTTTAAGGCTCTATGCCTCCCCCATGAAGCCGGCGGATTACATGATCGGATATACCCTGCCTGTATGCATATTGGCTTTGGTGCAAATGGGTATCTGTTTTGTGGCGGCTTTTGTGATTGGTCTTTGTACGGGATATACCTTTCCCATAGGTGCAATTCTGCTGTCCGTATTGGCTTTGCTACCATCCATTTTTCTCTTTACGGGACTGGGTATTCTCTTTGGTAGTGCAGTCAATGAAAAGGCAGCACCGGGTCTTTGCTCCATTATCATTACTGCCACCGGAATGATTGGTGGTATCTGGATGGATATTGATGGTTTGGGAGGTGTCATCCAAAAGGTAGCAAATGCATTGCCCTTTTATCACGGCGTAACCTTGGCAAAGAGCCCTTTCCGGGAGAATCCGAAGGATACCTTGGTGCATTTGACCTGGACAATAGTTTGTGCGGTAGTAGTATATATTTTGGCAGCAATTATTTTCCGAAATAAGATGAAGAAGGATATAAGGTAGTTCACAACGTGCACTTTTGCCCGAAAGTACAGTGTCGTTTTTTCGTATGGTTTTGTATAATTATTTTGTCATTTAGATTATTACTAGAAAAGGAGAACAAAACATGAAAAGACACAATTTTAAACGAGCACTTTGTATTGCACTGTCTGTGATTATGGTGGCAGGCAGCTCCATGACCACCTTCGCGGCAAGAGGTAATTATCAGGCCAATGCTTTGAAGACAGCCTATACCAATGTAATGACCTATGCAGACGAAATCGGTGTGGATTTGGGTATTTCTTACTCTGATTTTGCCAAGGAGTATAAGGGCTATAAGTCTGTTGCAGAATACGAGCAGGTATATTACAATCTGTTAAAGCCCATGGAGCAATCCACTCTGGTGGCAACCTATTCTGCCAGATCTTCCTCCTCATCATCTTCCAGCGGTTCCTCCGGATACTATTACAATACCGGAACCAAATGTCCTTCTGAGGCAACCTATAGCAAGTACAGTCTGTTAAGCAAGGTAAAAAAGGGTGATATTATTTATGAATCCAAGGGTGGATTTGGTATCACCGGACATGTGGCAATTGTAGAGGGTATTTATACTTACAACGGAAAGAACTATATCCGTGTCATTGAAGCCATTGACAAGGGCGTTGTAAGAAGTATTTTGGATGATACCCGTATTGATGAAAGAGGCGGCTCCGTATACAGAGTATCCTCTGCTACCTCTACCAAAATTAATACCGCAGTATCTTTTTGTGTAGGTGAGTTGGGCTCTTCCTACAATCTGGACTTTGCAAAGGATACCAGTTCCAGCGAGACCAATTGGTATTGCTCTGAGCTTGTATGGGCAGGATATAAGAAGGCAGGAATTGACATTGAAGTAGGCGGCTTACATGGTGAGCCCGGCGTAACTCCCCGTGATATTACCACCAAGAGTTCCAAGACTACAAAAATTTCCTACAAATAAGAAATGATACATTGACCGGCACCTTTTTGGTGCCGGTTTTTTGCTGTTGTGACAGGGAGGTTGAATAATCTTTGCTTTATGTTAAAATAAAACTGTTTCAGTAATAGAAACCTAGCAAACCATGGGAAAAGGAGAGGTGACCATGCAACATATTTTGCTCTTGGAAGATGATATTACCTTAAGTAACGGAATCAAACTGGCATTACAGAGTAATTTGCAACAAATTACCTCTTGTGAGACGCTGGCAGAAGCCCGCAAGGCTATGAAAGCGGGCTCCTATGATTTGTTGATTCTGGATGTGAATCTGCCCGATGGCAGTGGCTTGGATTTGCTCCGGGAGGTAAAGCAGGTCTGTAATGTACCCGTTATTTTGTTGACCGCAAACGATATGGAAATGGATATTGTAAACGGTTTGGAGGCCGGGGCAGATGATTATATTACAAAGCCCTTTTCCCTGGCGGTATTCCGTGCCAGGGTGAATGCACAGCTGCGTCGGGAGCTTCCCCGGGAAAAAAATTGTATTACCTTGGGAGAATTTGTTTTTGATTTTCAGAGGATGGAGTTTCGCAAGGAGGGGCATCTCATTGAATTGAGCAAGACAGAGCAGAAGCTTTTACATATACTGGTGGAGAACCGGGGACAGACCATGAGCCGCAGTGTGCTGGTGGACCGTATATGGACGGATGGGGCAGAGTATGTGGATGAAAATGCGTTGTCCGTTACGGTAAAGAGACTGCGGGACAAGCTGGAGGAATGCCCCTCCAAGCCCCGTTATTTACAGACGGTTTACGGCATCGGATATACATGGGTGGTTGAGTGATATGACATGGATAGGTTATTTTATGATTGGATTTGTAGTGTCCCTGTCAGCCCTTGTGGTGACAGCAAATTACCTGAAAACAAAACGCAACATTGGTAGAATGAATCAAATGCTGGATGCGGCAATGGAGGGAAATTTCTCAGAGGAGATGTATGATGAAAGTTTGTTATCTGCCCTGGAGCTTCGGTTTGCACAATATCTGGCAGCAGTTCATAGGGAAGAATGTGACTTACAGAAGGAACGGGATCAAATCAGGACGTTGATAGCGGATATTTCCCATCAGACCAAAACCCCCATTGCTAATCTGTTGCTTTATACCCAATTACTGGCGGAGCAGGAGCTGCCGCCGGAGAGCCGGGCAAGGGTAATGGCATTGGAAGGACAAGTGGAGAAGCTTCAGTCCCTGATAGAAGTATTGGTAAAAACTTCCCGTCTGGAGACGGGTATTATTACCCTTCAGCCGGTTTCGGGCCCCCTTGAAGAGGTAATAACGGCGGCGGTATCCCAGCTGTCTCCCAAGGCAGAGGCGAAAGGTATTTCCCTAAAGGTGGAGTCCTGCGAAGGGGAAGCCCTATTTGACCCCAAATGGACGGAGGAGGCAGTATTCAATTTGTTGGATAATGGCGTAAAATATACTCCTGCCGGGGGCTGTGTTGCTGTGAGCACCGTAATGTACCAGTCCTTTGTCTGCATTCGTGTGGCCGATACGGGGGCGGGGATTCCGGAGGAGGAGCGACCCAAGATTTTTCAGCGTTTTTACAGAGGCACAGATCATCGTACCCAGGAAGGCGTGGGTATCGGCCTATATCTGGTCCGTTGTATTGCAGAGGGTCAGGGCGGCTATGTAAAGGTAGATAACGGTAGCCGGGGAGGAGCCGTATTTTCTCTTTATTTGCCCCGCAGCTAAGAATCTTGCAAAACTGTAAGATTTCAGAAAGAATGTAGAAAGAAGCGTATGATAAAGTCTGTAGTGTCGAAGGACAATACAGACTTTTTTGGAGGATATTTTGTGAGCATTTTAGAAACAAAGAATTTGAAAAAAATTTATGGTACCGGCGAGCAGGCGGTGCATGCCTTGGATGGAGTGGATATTCAGGTAGAGAATGGTGAATTTGTAGCCATTGTAGGCACCTCCGGCTCCGGTAAGTCTACCCTGCTGCATATGCTGGGGGGACTGGACCGTCCCACAGAAGGGAAAGTGTGGGTGGATGGCAAAGAACTTTCCACTATGACAAATGAGGCATTGACCATTTTCCGTCGCAGAAAAATCGGTTTTGTATTTCAGAATTATAATCTGGTGCCCGTATTAAATGTATATGAAAATATTGTTTTGCCCATTCAATTGGACGGTGCAAAGCCTGATGAAGCACATGTGGAGCAGATTATAAGGACTCTGGGACTGGAAAGTAAGCTGCAAAATCTGCCCAATAATCTATCCGGTGGACAGCAGCAAAGGGTGGCCATTGCCCGGGCATTGGCAGCAAAACCGGCCATTATCCTGGCAGATGAGCCCACCGGAAATCTGGACACCAAGACCAGTCAGGATGTAATGGGCCTGCTAAAGGTTACGGGACAAAAATTTCATCAGACCATTGTAATGATTACGCACAATGAAGAAATTGCCCAGCTGGCGGATCGGATCATCCGAATTGAGGATGGCTGTATCGTAACAAGGGGGTGATGGGAATGCCAAAGGTAGCCAACGGAAAATGCATCCGTCAATTAAGCAGAAAGTCCATGAAGGCTTCCCGGATGCGAAATGTGATAGCTGTGATGGCAATCGCTCTTACCACCATTTTATTTACCAGCCTGTTTACTATAGGGATGTCCATGAAAGAAGGAATTGAACAAAATACCTTCCGGCAGGTAGGAGGATATGCCCATGGGACCTTTAAGAATTTAACCTATGAGCAATATGAAGAATTGCAGGAGGATCCTCTGATAAAGGAATGGGGAGTGAGACGGGTGCTGGGTATACCCGTGGAGGCCCCCTTTCACAAAAGTCATGTGGAAATCAGCTGTTCCGATGCCAATAATGCCCGGTGGAGCTATTGTGAGCCCATAGAAGGCCGGTTGCCCAAGGAGGGTACCCTGGAGGCTGCTACGGATTTGCAGGTACTGAAGCTGCTTGGAGTTACGCCCAGACTGGGTGAGGAATTTACCATCACCTTTCCGGTGGACGGCAGGGAAACCACCCAGACCTTTACCCTATGCGGCTGGTGGGAATATGACCCGGCGATTATTGCCAATCACGTGCTGATTCCGGAGAGCAGGGTGGAGGCTGTATTGGAGGAAACAGGTGTGGACCCCATGTGTGTCAGTGATGGGACTACAGGCAGATGGAATCTGGAGCTCATGTTTGACAGTTCTTTGGATATTGAGGGGAACATGTGGCAGATTTTGCAAAATCATGGTTTCCAGACGGAAAATCCTGCAGGGGATAATTATGTGGCTATGGGTGTGAATTGGGCCTACATGGGGGCCCAGCTGAGAAATCAGATGGATCCCGTACTGGTATTATGTATCGTGGTGCTTTTACTGCTGATTATATTTACGGGATATCTGATTATATATAATATTTTCCGGATTTCCGTTACCAATGATATCCGGTTCTACGGCTTATTAAAGACCATCGGAACGACACCCGGACAATTAAAACGCATCATACGGCAGCAGGCACTGTTATTATGTATTATAGGTATACCTTTGGGGCTGCTGCTTGGTTGGTTGATAGGTTGCAGGCTGGCTCCGGTAGTAATCGAACAGCTGAATGACATACATAGCATGGTGTCCTTTAGTCCGGTGATTTTTATTGGTGCATCCTTGTTTTCTTTAGTTACCGTGTTGCTTTCCTGTATGCGGCCGGGCAAAATCGCAGCTCGGGTATCACCCATTGAAGCAGTGCGCTATACGGAAAGGCAGACCATAAAAAAAGAAAAGAAAAAAGGCCGGAAGGGAACTTCCCTGCTTTCCATGGCATGGAATAACCTGGGCCGGAGTCGGAGCAAAACTTTGATTACGGCATTATCCCTGTCCTTGTCCGTGGTGTTGTTGGTTACTACCGTGACCTTTACAGCGGGCTTTGATATGAATAAATATCTGTCTCCTTTTGTTTGTACGGACTTTATTCTGGCAGATGCTTCTTATTTTCAGGTAAGTGGCGGCTCTTTCGCTGTAGATAAGGCTGTGTCCCAAGAGGTGATAGAAGAGATTGAGGAAAGAGCGGAAATCATTGGAAGCGGCCGGGTTTATGGAAAGACCTCTTTGATACAAGAATTTGTCACAGAGGAATGGTTTTACACCATGCATGGCAGATGGAATGACCGGGAAATGCTGGAACAATGGGTAAGCCAGCTGGAACGGAATGAGGAAGGGTTGCTGGCAACCCATGCGCAGGTATTGGGCATGGAGCCCTTTGTGTTGGATCATCTTAGGGTGCTGGAAGGGGATATTTCCCAATTATATCAGCCCGGCAGCAGTTATATTGCGGCAGTATATTCGGAGGATGATTATGGGAATCCTCTAATGGATTTTCATTGGGCCAAGGTAGGTGATACAGTGACCCTCCAATATGAAAATAGCTTGCAGGAATATGAAGTAGCCGCCTTAGTGGTGGTACCCCATCCCCTGAGCTATCGCTATTATAGCTCGGATGGGTTTGTGTTGAATGCACAAACCTTTATACAGGACAGTTCCACAGACGGGGTGATGCTCTTTGCTTTCGATACTGACGAGGAATCCATAGCGTCAACGGAAGAGTTTTTAATAGATTATACCCACAACCAAAATCCCCTGTATGATTATGAAAGCAGAAGTATCTATGAGGCACAGTTTGAAGAAGTCCGTGGTATGTTCCTGTTGATGGGCAGTGTATTAAGCTTTATCGTAGGTTTGGTAGGAGTACTGAATTATTTCAATGGAATTCTTACAGGCATTTTTGCCAGAAAGAAGGAGTTTGCAGTGTTGCAATCCATCGGTATGACAGGTAAACAGCTGAAAAGGATGCTGGTATATGAGGGATTGCTCTGCATTTTGGGCACTTTGATCCTGTCCCTACTTTTGATAATTCCAATCAGTTATTTGCTTGCTACCGGGGCAGAGAGTATTTTCTGGTTTTTTACCTATCGCCTTACATTGATGCCCATTTTTTATATTGTTCCTTTCTTCATACTGCTGGGTGTATTGATACCGTTGGTGGTATACAAGTTTATGGAAAAGAGCACGGTAGTGGAACGTTTGCGGGAAGTAGAAGGGTAAGTGAATATCGTACCATTTATTGGCCGACCGGAATAAAAACCGGTCGGTTTTTTCATGGTGTTATGATATAATAAAAGAAGGATTATTTTATAGGCGGCAGTTGAGAAAAGGAGTGTGTCCATGTATTGGTTAAAACTGATAGAACAATTTAATCTGATATCCGTAATTGTCCGTATTTTTTTGGCTATGGTGCTGGGCGGTTGTATCGGTATGGAGCGGCAGAAAAGTAAACGCTCGGCAGGCTTCCGTACCCATATATTGGTATGTGTGGGCTCTTGTATGACTGCATTAATCGGGCTTTTTGTATGGACGGAAATAGGTGGGGGAGCGGACCCTGTGCGTATTTCCGCACAGGTCATTTCCGGCATCGGTTTTCTGGGCGTAGGGACCATTCTGGTGAAGGGCCATGACCACATTACGGGTCTGACCACCGCAGCGGGACTATGGACCACTGCAGCCATCGGTATAGCCTGTGGATACGGCTTCTACACAGGTGCACTTATTGGTACCCTGGTGGTGGCTATTACTACCGCCATATTATTTAAATTTGAATCCAGAGGGCGTAAAAAGAACCGTAAACGTTATCTTTATCTGGAAGTGGAAGGTACAGCACGATTAAATCAGTACATAGACTGGTTGAATCAGGTTTTCAAAGCCCGAAATATCGTTATTACGCCGCCTCACACGGCTATTAGCGGTAATGTGGGACTGGAAGTTGTAATTCCTCTGGCGGGAAATGAAGATATGGCAGCAGTATTGCAGACCCTGAGAGAGAAGGATGGGGTGCTGTTTGCCATGGAGAGCATCAGCAGCGTAGAATAGGAGCGTATCAAATGAGGTTAATACCCATTCCGGCAAATCAATATGAGAAATATCGACTGGACTTAATGTTTGACTGTTACAAATGGGACCCCCAATTTTTGGATAACAATACCATTGCTCCCTATGTTTTGGTGATTACTCGGCGGGAGCATGAGGAATTGGTGAAACTGACAGAAAGCTTAGATGTGGAGACCAGAGCTGCGGAGGAGTACCTGAATCAGCATCCGGAGCTGATAAAGCCCCTGGCCCTGCCCGGAAGCGTCCGTAAAGAGATTGTAAATATGCAAAATTACCAGCCGGATCAGCATATCCGGCTGATGCGTTATGATTTCCATCCTACTGTAGATGGAAAATGGGCAGTCAGCGAGGTCAATAGTGATGTGCCGGGAGGCTTTGCAGAAAGCTCCCTCATGCCAGAAGCAGCACTCCAATTACTTGGCAGAGGGGATTATTGGTATCATAGCTTCGGGGATATTCTGACAGAGGCTTTCCGAAAGAAGGTTCCTGTCGGTGGCAGGGTGATGCTGGTTCATTGCACTTCCTTCAGTGATGACCGTCAGGTAATGCAGTACCTGGGAGACAGGCTGAATAGGGAAGGGTACAGGGTAATCTATGGTGCGGCAGACCATGTGAATTTTCAGGAGCATCAAGCTTACAGTATTCTGGACGGAAATGAAGGTCCCCTGGATGCGATTTTCCGGTTTACACCCCTGGAATGGCTGACAGAGATTAAGCCCAAGCGGTGGCAGGGCTATTTTGATACTGTGACTACTTCCTGCAATCATCCGGTGGCAATGTACGCACAGACTAAGCGATTTCCGCTACTTTGGGATGCATTGGAGCAAAGAGGTATTTCCATGGCCACCTGGAGAGAATTGTTGCCGGAGACCTTGGAGGTACATGCTGTCAGAGGAAGAGAGGGTTTTATTTATAAGCCTGCCTGCGGTAGAGTGGGTGAAAAAATCTCCATAGAGGAAGCCTGTCGTGGAGAAGAATACAGGCAAATTTTGAAGGATGTAAAGAGACATCCCAAGAAATATCTGGCTCAGAAAAGATTTTGCAGCAAGCCCCTTTTGAGCCAGCAGGGAGAGGAATACCATGTGTGTCTGGGCTCTTATACAGTGGATGGCAGACAGGCGGGTTATTATGCCCGTATCAGCCGGTCACCCCGTATTGATTCCCATGCGGCGGATATTCCTGTCCTGATAGAAGGAGGCGACTATGACTGAGAAAGAGATTTATAAAATATGGGCCCCTTCAGGGCAGAAATGGGTAGATTGGGTGCGCCCCGTGCCCTTTATGCAGTTGCCGGAGGATACGTTGCTTTCCGGGTGGTCAGAGGGGTTTGGACCCATGACAGATTTTCCCGGTGTAGGGGAGGCGGGCATGGCACTGATTGTGGATTTGCCCGGTGCTCAAAGTGTCCGGGAAGGGAGTGCTCTGGCAAAGCGGGGATATCGGCCTGTTCCTATTTTCAACGGAACTTTTCCTCAGAGGGGAGCCAGAGCTACGGTGGACAACGGATCGGTGGCCATGGCCTTGCGCCGGTATGCACCGGAACTGAATGACATCATTTTGCCGGAGGATGCAATGCCGGCGTTTCTATTGGACAGTAATCGCTTACATCGATACAAAATGCAAATTTCCTTATTTGACAACAGCTGGGATGTGTATCCTCAGGATATGCCTTCGGCAGAGTATTTATGGAAAAATGGAGTGCGTAAATGCGTAGTTATTGGGGATAAAATTTCCAAAGATTTGAAAAAGCTGCTTTATATGTTTCAAAAGAAGGGTATAGAGATTTGGTGGACCGAGGGATACGAGGCACCCCAAAAGCAGAGGATATATAAGCCCCTGGGAAAAGACAAGGATTAGAGGTAAGACAAGTGATTCATTTTGAAGGGCGGATTGTACAATTCGGATTTGGTGCGGTAGGGAAAAGTTTTTTCGAAAAAGTGTCCCGTGAGATTCAATTTCATGAGAATCGTTATTTTGTAATTACCAGAGAAGCCTCGGAGTTTGATGCATTTATCAATCTGGGAGGGATGGTAGCCAATTTTATCGTCAGTGAAGTGACCCGGGAAAATTTCCGGCAGGTGTTTGAACCGTATTTAGGTGAAGGAGATTTGCTTATTGATTTCGCTGACACGGTGGGGACCGGTGATATTTGTGATTGGTGTGCCGGAAAAAATATTATGTATCTGAACACCGGAGAGGCAGATTGGCCGGACCACTGGTACAGTATTTTTGAGGAAAATGAGAAAAAACGTGCCATGCAGGAATGCTATGGAAACAGTCCCACAGCCAATCGGTATCCCATTGTATTACAGCATGGAAATAATCCGGGATTGGTATCTCATTTTGTAAAAGCAGGAATAGAATATATTGTGTCTCATCAATGCAAAAAGGATAAGCAACTAAGGGAATTGGTAAAAAAAGGACAGTTCAACGAGGTCGCCCGACGGCTGGGACTTAGGATGATTCATGTGAATGATATTGACCTGCAACAGGTCAAGGACGAGTTTAGTAATAAGCTCCTGTTTAGTACCTGGTGTACGGATTCTTTTTGGTTTGAGATGCTCAGTGAGGCCGCCATTAGTGTGGGTCCCCATGAGCGGATTGATTTTGAAAAGGACTGCAATCTGTTGGACCGGAATAAGGGCTATCTGGAATTTAAGCAATTGGCTGCAGACAAAAAATGCCGCACGTACTACCCGGGAGGAGTTTTTGAAGGATTTCTGGTACCCCATGAGGAGACCGTGAGCATTGCACAAAGTCTGGAAGTATGTGAAAATGGACAGGTTTTGTATCGCCCTACGGTGCTGTTTTCTTATACACCCTGCACCTATGCCAGAGATTATTTTCGCAGTGCCAAGGTCAATGAATATCCGGTGCCGGACCCGGAAAGACCCATGGACTGTGAGAATGAGAATGGCCAGACGATTATCCGTGGTTATGTATATCCGGCTAACGTGGAGATTCTGTATAAAGAAAAAATTACCGCAGGTACGGAATATGTAGGTGTATTACTGTTGGGAGAGCATTTTGAACCGGTATGGGTAGGAAACCGGGTGGAAACTCCTTTTTTATACAAGAATAAAAAGGATTCCTTCTGGCAGACCCCTACCATCACTCCGGTGGCTATGTCAGCCTTGGCAGCCGTGTGCTGGATGCTAAGACATCGAAATCAAGGAGGTATTTATTTCCCGGAGGATATTCCGGACTATAAGTATATTCTGAAACTGGCAGAGAAGTATATTTCAAAAACCCTGTACCGGACCTTTTCCAAAGAAACCCTATCCGGAGAACTGGGGATTTGTTTTGAAGATTTGCAAGTAAAGGATTTGATGGTATAATGTACGCGGAGAGAAAACCAAGCGGCACCAAAGGAGGAGTAACAATGGGAGCAATTAGATTATTGGTGATATTGTCTGTGGTAGCATTTATTGGCATTATGGCCTACATCATTACTACATACAATCAGCTGATACGTTTAAGGAATAAAGTCAGAAATTCGTTTGCCCAGGTGGATGCCCAGTTGCAGAGAAGATTCGATCTGGTACCCAATCTGGTAGAAATCGTAAAGGGTTATGTGGAGCATGAAGAGCAATTATTGGAGTCTGTGGCAGCCCGTAGAAGCGGCTATCTGGATGCAGGAAACGGACAAGAAAAGCTATCCATGAGCAGTGGCCTTACATCTGACTTGAAGGTTTTGTACGGGGTGGCAGAGAATTATCCGGAACTGAAATCCAACGGGAACTTTATTCATCTTCAGCAGGAGTTTTCCGAGAGTGAGGACAAGGTCACCTTTGCCCGACAGTTTTACAACGACGCAGTCACCATCTACAACAACAAGCTTCAGATGTTCCCCGGCAGCATCATTGCCGGTCTCTTCGGCTTCGAAGAGGAGGCACTCTTCGCGGCGGAGGATGAGGCGGTGGCGGCACCCACAGTACAATTCTAGCCACATACAACTGAAAAGAATCATCAAGGGCCCTGCCTTTTCCGGGGCCCTTTTTCTGACCCCTCCGAGCTCTACTGCGCCCCTCTCCCGGGTCCCCGGCCTCCTCCCTCCCCCTCGGCCACTTGGGCTGTCCCTTGGTTGGATTTTCAAACCCGCCCCTTCGGTTAGGGACGATGTCTTTTACGGCATGAACATTGTCCGCCTGCTGTAAGCCCCACAAAGACAGCTTGGGGTACTAGGCACAATGTTCGAGGCAAATATACTTCCAACATGCATACGTTTCGTGCCATCAGCCCACTAAGCAAACGCGGGAAGAATGGCGCAAGGGACACTCCACTTGTCATGCATGTTGGAAGTATATTCGCCACAGAACATTGTTTGCCCAATCAAGGAGCTGTCTTTGTTAGGCATATTGCAGGCGTAGTCAATGTCCATCCTATAAAAGACATTGTCAATAAACACTACCGAAGGGGCAGGGTTTTTGAAAATCCCCAAGGGTAGCCCTGGCCGAGGGGGAGGGAGGAGGCCGGGGACCCGGGAGAGGGATGGCAGTAGAGCCGGAGGGGCAACAAGGGCTTCCTGTAAAATGCAGGAAGCCCTTGTAGTTGGTGTAACTTTTTAGTTGTATATGGCGGAGGATTAGTGGCCGCCGCCACCGCCACCGCCGCCTCGTCCGCCACCGCCGTAGCCGAAGCCGCCACCACCGAAACTGCCACCGCTGCCAAAGGAGCCGGTGCGGATGGCACTGCGGAATCCGCGGCTGTGTACTCTGATATGGCTGGAGCGACAGTAGGAATTGCCAAGAACCGGGCTGGGGGTGTTTTCGATTTCGGGGCACCGGATGCTGATGGCTACATTTACCTTGTCAGCAATACCGAAGGCTGCAGCATATACCAAATACTTTTCCCAAAGGGGCAGTTCCACGTAGGTACGCTCGTGCATCAGGGTGTCGCTGTTTAGGAATCGGTATAAGCCACGCCATTTGGCGTATTCGTCTTCTCCCAGCTGGGTAAGCAGGACGTATTCGGATGCCTGCTTGTACAAGTATAAAGCATTGACCACCAGGCAAAGGCCCAGCAAAGTAAAACCTCCGAAGGCCAGGTCCAGGCGCGTCTGATAGGAAATCAGGTTTACTACAATCAGCATAAGGAATCCGCAGATAAGATGCGTTAAAGCAGAAGAGCGGAGTTCTTTTTTGGGCTGTAGGTAATCAGCCTTTTGGAAGAAGCCTTCTTTGATGCCGATATTTACAATGGACTTGTCCATATTTTTCACGAATGCTGCAGTTTCCTCATAATCAGAGGCTACTCTTGCTTGTACATAATTCATAGAAACAGAGTTGCCCACTGCATGCCGTACCAGTAAGTTCAAATAATACTCTTCGCAGGGAGTCAAAGACTCATAAGTCCTGGCAGGGATTTCTGCGGTCTCTGTAGCTGCTTCAGTCGTTACGGCAGTTGGTCCGGTAAGGGTTACAGAAGAAGCTGCCAGAGCATCGCGGTTAATGATGATGCGTACGTCCTCCACGTCCATTTCTCCGAAAGAAATATATTCCTTCCTGGCCAGACTCATCAGTAGGGCAGAATAAATACCGGAATCATCTTTGGGTGCTCTTTCCTTGCAAAATACCAGAGCAGCAGCAAATTTGGGATCCAAATCGGAGGGAATCTCCCGGTAATAATCCCAGTCTACAGCTGGCTTATAGAAGGTGTGCTTTTTCTTCATGCGATTGTCTGTGGTAAAATTTCTGAGTATGATAAAGGCGGCAATGACCACACAAATCAGGAATACAACAATTTTGCCCGCCCTGGCTTTGCCGGGAGCGTCTGCATAGTCCTTTTGTTCCTCATAAATCTCATCCAGCACATCATCGTAGGAATAGTAATTGTCCGGAGCATATTCTGTAAAAATGTGTTTGTCTTCTCCGTAGGATACTAAATCAAATTCAATGTATTCATTGTAAGGTTTGAATTGCAGGTCTTCCTTATCCAGTGCAAAGGAAAAGGTATAGTAGCCCGGATTGGCGGTGGCTGATTCCGTCACAGGAAAGTCATTGGAATTGGTACCGTAGGTATATACCTGATAATTGCCGGATGAGGGCATATCCTTGTTGGGGAAGAGAATCTGTGCCCGGAAGGACTCCAGATATTTGCAGGTATCACCGGAATACAGGGCCAGATATAAATCTGAGCAGTCATTATAGCGCAGGGCTGCATTGTGCATTACATATGTAATCTCAAAGGTCATTTCTTCCCGGTATACGCCGTCTATGTAGAAGAAGATACATTCATATCGTCTGTAATCTTCGTCATAGGGTCCCTTGCTGTGATACCATTTTTCGGGTCCCAGCCCCCGATAGGTGTTGATATAATCATTATCATCCCAATAGAGCTGGGGACTTTCTGCCCAGGGAATTACAGTACCATCCTCCATAATTTGATTTACGGACAGTACATCATAGTCTACTTTTACACCATCCACATAATCCTCCGGAAGGTCCCGCCACAGTTCCCAGAAGGGATTGCTTCTGGAGGCTGCATGGACATCGAAGGTAATACGTTCCCTGACAAGGACAGAACCTTGGCTATCAGGCTCATCCATTACCACGGCAGTGTATTCCATATCGGTGATTCTGGCATAATCATTGGGGTTCAGGCTAAAATCCTCGGATAAGCCGTTCCAGGAGGCCATCAAAAACAGAAAAACATAGAAACCAACAATATAGGCAAGAGTTTTTTTCATTTACGATCCTTCTTTCCATCGTTCGTTGTCAGTATCAGTATATATAAAATCGTTATCTCTGTAAAGAAAATTTACTCCCGGTATTTGGACCGGGGGGATAGGAAAAAAGTAGCAGATAGAACTTATCTTGACGGTATTTTGATATGTGCGTACAATGCTGTTATAGGATAAAATTTATCAAATGAAACTGTACAAAGGAGAGCATATATGGACAAGCTGGTTTACTTGATTTATCCTTTGCTGGCACTTATTTTGCTTTGGGGTGTCCGCCTATACAAGTCGGGGTGCTGGAATGAGGAGTTTATGTCCCTATCCCAGACCAAGATGTTACAAGGCTTTTGTGCCATTTGTATTATGCTGCATCACGCAGGGCAGAAAACCTGTGCACCCTGGTTAAATCCCTGGTTTATAAAGCCCGGTTTGGAGCTCTTTGTGCCCATCGGATACTTTTTGGTAGGCATTTTCTTATTTTGTTCCGGCTATGGACTTTATAAAAGCTATCAGACAAAGGAAAATTATTTGCAAGGGTTCTGTAAAAAGAGGATTTTGCCGCTGATTCTGGCATTCTACTCTACTGCCTTGATTTTTCTGGCGGTCCGTTTTCTGTTGGGTGAAAAAATGGATGGAGCGCAGATATTTTATTATGTATCAGGATTGCAGCTTTGTAATCCCAACGCTTGGTTCGCGATAGCATTGCCTATTTTTTATCTGGGATTTTATTTGGCATTTAAATACTTGCGGAAGGAAAGAGCTGCTGTATTTGTTACCTGCATGGTGGTGTTTGTTTATACCCTGATAGGTACCGTGACAGACCATAATGACTGGTGGATGCGGGGAGAATGGTGGTACAATTCCGTTCATTTCTTTCCCCTTGGCTTATTGTTTGCCCGGCATGAAGAGAAGATCATCAGGCATATCAAAAAATTTTACCGGCTGTATCTTCCGTTGGCCCTTGTGAGTATTTTTATCTTTTATGCATATTCAGAATATACCCAGGCAGTTTTTTCTTATTACGGAGAAAATTTTAATGCAGATTTCAAGGTATTACGTAGATGGGTTTGTCTGCTCTCTCAGGTGGCAGCCTCCTGTGCCTTTGTTTTTTCGGTGTTTATGGTAGGAATGAAGATTCAAATCGGAAACAGAGTGTTGAAATTTATGGGTACCATAACGCTGGAATTCTATCTGATACATGGTCTTTTTGTGGAGCTTTTCGGTTTTTCCTTCGGGGATACGGTCCCCGGTTTGTACTATATCAGAAATGTGGCATGTTTTGTTTTTGTGGTGATGGTTTTATCCCTGCCCGCTGCATATTTGCTCAAGAAATTTCATAATTTTTTACTACAAGGAAAAGGAACAGTAAAAAGCAAAAAAACAGAGAAAAATTCAGAATAAGCTAGTCATTTAGTACTAAAGTATGATAAAATAAGAAAAATGCGATATGGAGGAAAGCTTATGCAAAGTTACGACCAGAAATATTTTGACGCGAAGGCAAACAGGCGAGCAGGAACTACCTGGCTGGTACTGCTACTCATAGTGACGATCTACTACGGTGCAAAGATGGCGGAAGGTGCCATAAGCACTAACTGGTTTATCTTGTTTTCCGCATTGGGATGGATGGAATATTTTATCGCAGGTATTCTGCTAAAGATCAAAGGTATGGATTTTGCGGGATATAAATGGATTATGGGCATCGGCTATCTGCTTTTCTATGCTTTTATAGCCTGGACTTCCTTAGACGAAGTATCCTATGTATTTATTCTGCCTTTGATATCCATTATCATTCTCTATAAG
Source organism: Lachnospiraceae bacterium (assembly GCA_017473445.1). Taxonomy (GTDB): domain Bacteria; phylum Bacillota; class Clostridia; order Lachnospirales; family Lachnospiraceae; genus Acetatifactor. Next base: position 12,437 of record JAFUKS010000255.1, on the reverse strand, counting down.
AATCCGAAGCTGATTAGGGTTATGATGTGGGCCACCTTGTTTGTATTGATTACCAGTAATTTATATAAGGGCTGGGTAAAGGACATGATGGAATTTGTATCCAGTGTGGACTGTGCGTTGCAGTTTGCGATTGTACTATGCTGTTATGCTTGTACCAATATGGCAATCAAGCATCTGGTAACGTCTGACGGTGCATTGACCAATTCCATTGAAAGTAATCTGGAACGTGTGGTTCAGACCGTTGAGAAGGTTAAGGTAGCAAGTAATGCAGTGGTAGACGGTGTGACCGTGGTACGAGAGCTCGCTGACGAGAACCGTATGGGTGCAGAAAACGTTGTGACCGACATGAATGAGCTGGCCAATGATAATGATGTATTAAATGACAGAACCATGTCCTCCATGGAGATGAGCAATGTCATTGATACGCAGGTAAATAATGTGGCAGAGCTGATGGAGCAGGTGGTTACTCTGATAGAAGCTTCTGTAGAGCATGCCCATATCAGCTCTGAGGATTTGGCAGAGGTTGTGGAGACCACCAATAAGATGGCCGCTCTTTCTGCTGAGATCGAGACTGTATTAGGTGAATTTAAAGAAGAGTTCCAGAATGTAAAGACGGAAACCGGTACCATTGAAGGGATTACTTCCAAGACCAACCTGCTGGCATTAAACGCTTCTATTTAGGCGGCCAGAGCAGGCGAAGCAGGAAGAGGCTTTGCGGTAGTTGCAAATGAAATTCGTGAGCTGAGTAGCGGTACGCAGAATTCCTCCGGCCGCATCATGAGTGCATTGTCCCATTTGGAGGATACCTCCGAGCGTATGCTGGAAGCAATTGCAGAGACAGTGCAGTTGATTCAGGTCAATATGGATAAGGTATCTAATGTTAACCGAAGTGTGACGGATATTACCAATGATGCTACCAGTCTGGGCGTAAATATTAAGGTGGTAGACAGTGCTGTTAAGGAAGTGGAATCCTCCAATAAGACCTTGGCAGACAATATGCAACAGGTATGTGAGCTGATGGAGGTTATGACCGGACGAATCAACCGTGCAGAACTGACTACTAAGGAAATGCTCAGCAAGTACGAGGAAAGTGCAAAGAGTGCCGGCAATATTGAAGTGGTCGTAGGCCATTTGATGGAAGAGCTGGGTGTTGGCGGATTCATGGGTGTACAGGACATCAGACCCGGTATGAAGATTGCGGTGGTATTAAATGATGCCGAAGCAGGGAACGGAGAGTGGATTGGCGAAGTAGTAAACTGTGTAGATAAGACCTTATATGTGAATCTGGAAGATGGCAACAAGGCCGTTATCAGCAGAAGAGAGAAGGAAGCAACCTGTCAGCTTAGAATTGTTGTGGATAATGTATTATACAAATGGGAGGATATTGCAATATCCGTAAATTCCCATGGAGGAAACGGAAAGTATGCGTTGGTGGTGGAAACCAATCCTCAGGTATTTAACCGTAGAAAGTATCCCAGAATGCCTTTGCAGAATCCGTGTGAGATTACGATTAAGGGTGAGGAAAAGACCTACGTGGGCAGAATGGCAAATATCAGTGCCAACGGCTTTGCTTTTGCATCCGAAGATGAGATCTTTAGCAGCATAAAGGGTAAGGATGTAGAGGTGGAAATAAAGGAATTTGATCCACTGGATGGTAAATCTTTAGAAGGCTGTATTATCAGAAGCTCCAATAATAGCGGCGAGTACATTGTGGGCTGCCGTATGCCTCAGGACAATAACGAGATTAAAAAGTACGTAAGCCAGAATTATAGTGAATAAATGTGATTATCTTAAGCCAAAGCCGACTTGTCGCAGGACGGGTCGGCTTTTGTGTAAGGTGCAAAACCCCGGGAGTGAGGAATGAAGAGTTTGGTAAAAACCCCAATGTTAAACAGATATTTGATAAAGTTTGTCATCAGGGTGGTAATTTTTAGCACGGTATTTTTCTTTTATTTGACAAATAAGGAGCTGATGTATGAGCTGATGACCCGGTCCGTGTGGATGGGAATAACACCCATACATTTTTTGTGGCTGGTATTTATGGTGATGATGCTGAAGCATATCTTTCCTACAGAGCGGTTGTCCATGGCTTTACGGAAGGCAGAGAAAAAGAAATATGTTAAGCAGGAAAGCTACGAGGAACTAGAGCTGCTGCATTATGTGCAGGACCAGAATATCAAGGCCTGGATGGTGATGCTGGTATGGTTGTGCCTGAATGCTGTTTTTGGTATTCTGTATTTGCTGGGTATTATGGATGATGCGGATATGCTGATGTTGACGGTATTTTACTTTTTGAGTGATTATATCTGCATTTTGTTTTTCTGTCCCTTCCAGTCTCTGATTATGAAAAATCGATGCTGCGTCAATTGCCGTATTTACGAATGGGGACATTTCATGATGTTCACTCCTATGCTTTTTATTCGCAATTTTTTCAGCTGGAGTTTGTTTTTTACCTCTTGTGTGGTACTGATTAAATGGGAGATTAGCTATGCCAAGCATCCGGAACGTTTTTGGAGTGGCTCCAATAAGAATCTTCAATGTACCAATTGTAAGGATAAAATTTGTCAGCTGAAAAAGCCAATCAAATAAAATATGCCGAAGTAACGATAAGCAGCAAAGGAAGATACTATGAGAGAGCAAAGCTTAAAAATTGTTCTACCGAAAGAAGGAACGGTCCGCAAAATAGGGCGGACAAAGGAACTGGAAGAATCTCTGTGGCTGGTATACTCCGGAACAGGTGTAGAATTTCTGTTTCGGGGCAAGCAGCTGAAGCTTACGATGTTAGGTGACAGTACTGTAGCAGAGGGACGGGAGACACAGGCCCGGATTGGAATCTATGTAAATGACCGACGGGTAGTGGATGATATTCTTGACCGGCCGGAAAAAGTATATAGTTTATGGAACAGTCCGGAGCCTGCAGAGGCAGTAATCCGGGTGGTGAAGCTGTCCGAAGCATCCCGTTCCATGGCAGGAATTGGTCAGATAGAAGTAGACCCGGAAGCATATATTACACCTACGGAGTCCTCAAACCATCTGATAGAGTTTATCGGAGATTCCATTACCTGTGGGTATGGAGTGGATGATGAGGTAAAGGAGCATATTTTTGCCACATCCACAGAGGATGTGACCAAGACCTATGCTTACATGACGGCCAAAGCACTGGATGCGGATTATAGTATGGTGTGTATCAGCGGCTACGGTATTATCTCCGGTTATACGGACACAGGAGTGAAACAGCCGGAAATGACAGTTCCCCAATACTATGAAAAACTGGGATATTCCCATGGCACGTATCTACAGGATTACCGTGCCCAGGAAGAGACCTGGAATTTTGCAAAGCATCAGCCGGACGTGATTGTGATTAATTTGGGCACCAATGACAGTAGCTACACAATGGGCAAAGCAGACCGTCAGGAGGATTATGTGGCAAATTATGTGGAGTTTTTGAAGGTAGTGCGCAGGAACAATTTCCGGGCTGTTATTTTTTGTGTACTGGGAATCATGGGAGAAGAGCTTTGTCCCCGGGTGGAACAGGCGGTAGCGGATTATCGCGGAGAAACCGGTGATACCAATATCTATTATATGGGTTTTTCGGATCAGGACCCTACAGATGGTTATGTGGTGGATTGGCATCCTACCGAACGGACCCATGAAAAGGCTGCGAAAAGACTGACTTCTACAATAAGGGAAATCCTGAATTGGTAAGGTGAATGGTTTTTGTAGATTTTATTCCAAGGGTTTGTTATAATTACCCTGATTACATATGAAAGAAAGCTAAGGTGAATGCAGATGAAGATGCTTGCAATTATAACTGCCAGAGGCGGAAGTAAGAGAATTCCAAGGAAAAATATCAAGGAGTTTTGCGGAAAGCCCATTTTGGCATATTCTATAGAGGCGGCTCTGGGTACCGGTCTTTTTGATACAGTTATGGTATCCACAGAGGATGAGGAGATTGCACAGGTGGCCCGGGAGTATGGGGCCCAGGTGCCTTTTTACCGTAGTGCGGCTACTGCAGATGATTTTGCTACCACCAATGATGTATTATTGGAGGTACTGGAGGAATATGAGAAGCGGGGAGAGCATTTTGACATGGCCTGTTGTATCTACCCCACAGCACCTTTTATTACTGCGGACAAGATAAAATCTGCCGTGGAGAAGCTACAGGCCAGCGATGCGGATACTTTGATTCCGGTGGTGGCCTTTTCCTATCCGCCCCAGAGAGCTATGATAGAGATGGAGGGCAGACTGGTGTTTGAGTATCCCCAATATTTGGACAGCCGTTCCCAGGATTTGACCCCTCATTATCATGATGCGGGCCAGTTTTATGTATTCCGCACGGAGGCTTTCCGTAAGAATAAGAAGCTGATGGTAGGTAATATTATTCCTTTTGCGTTATCCGAGAAGGAAGTACAGGATATCGATAACCAGACCGATTGGGAGCTGGCAGAAATGAAGTATCATCTGATGAAAGAGGACAGGGCATGAGAATTGGGATACTATCCAATGTGAATATGAATATGGTGGTTCGTATGCTGGGTAGGTCTCAGGAAGTATATCAGACGGAGGGCTATGGGAATGAATTGGGGATTTTGTTGAATCCACAGTCTTCCTTGTGGGATTTCCGACCTCAGATGCTATTTTTGATAGAGGATTTAATGGAGCTTTTGGGACATGACATAGAGCCTGACAATGCCAAGGGGCAGATTGCCCGTTGGTTTTCTTCCTTTGAGCAGACCCTGAAGCCGGATTGTATATATTATGTGTCTGATGCCTACCTGTGGGGTGTGGAGCTGGCAGCAGTGGCAGACGGCGGATGTAAGAGTGCTTTGGAACAGTTGTGGCAGCAGGCCTTGGAGCAGTGCGTAGGGTCACATCCCAATGTGAGGATTCTGCCCTATCGCAGTATGATAGAGGGCTTAGGAGAAAAGAATGCCTTTTCCCTAAAGACCTGGTACATGGGTAAGATCCTTCACAGTACCCAGGCCCAGCAGGCAATCTGTCAGGAGATTGCCACCAAGGTAGCGCTGGAAAGCCGGGTGCCCAAGAAGGTACTTTTACTGGATTTGGATAATACTCTGTGGGGCGGTTTGGCCGGAGAGGCAGACCATACACCCATTACCTTGTCCGAGGACCATAGCGGACTGGCGTATAAGAATTTGCAGAGAGTGATTTTACAATTGCAGAAGCAGGGTGTGCTTTTGGGAATTGTTTCAAAGAATAACCGGGCAGATGCCATGAAGATGATTGCGGAGCATCCTCACATGGTATTACGGCCGGAGCATTTTGCTATTACCAAAATCAATTGGGAACCCAAAAATGAAAATATAGAGGCTATCGCCCGGGAGTTGAATCTGGGACTGGATTCCATGGTATTTCTGGATGACAATCCTTCCGAGCGTCAGTTGGTGCAGAACATGCTACCTCAGGTGACGGTACTGGATTTTCCGGAGCATCCGGAGGATTTGGCACCCATGATGGTGCAGGCCTACAAGGACTATTTTCAAAAAAGTACTTTGACCGCAGAGGACTTGGAAAAAACTGCACAATATCAGGCCAATGCCAAGCGGGAAGAGCTGAAAAGTGCAGCCACCGATTTTGAAGGATATCTAAAGAGTCTGGAGATTTGTTTGATCAGAGAAGACGCAGTAGAGCATTTGGAGCGGATGACCCAGCTGGTGAATAAAACCAACCAGTTTAATCTGACTACCTGCCGTTATACCCAGACTCAGATGCAACAGACTCTGGAGGATACAGAGAAACAGGTATTTTTGTATCGGGTAGAGGATTGCTTCGGAGACAGCGGGATTGTGGCTGTGGTCGTAGTGGACTGTGGCGGTGAGACTCCTGTGGTGGAAGAATTTGCCATGAGCTGTCGTGTTATGGGTAAGAAAATAGAAACTGCCATTGTGGAGGATGTGGAGCAGACCCTGCTTTCCCAGGGCTATGAAGCATTGCTTGGCTTATACATCCCTACGGAGAAGAATCAGCCTGTGGCAAAGCTGTGGGAGCAGTTGGGGTATGAAAGGCTGGAGGATGAAGGGCCGATACAGAGATACCGTATAGTGCTGGCGAATGGGCCGGAAAGAGTGTATTTTGTGCAAAAAAAGTAAAATAAGTGAGGATTAGATATGAGACAGAAGGTCATTGCATTGATTGAAGAAATATTGAATGTGGCTGAGGGTACCGTAACAGAAGATACCATGATAGCACAGCTGGAGGAGTGGGACTCCCTGGCCCATGTAATGATTATCGGAGAGCTGGAGCAGCGGCTGGGAATCAGCATTCCTTTGGAGGAAGCCATCGAGCTTAGCGGTGTCCGGGAATTGTTTGAAAAGGCAGGAATCTAGTATGAGTATTACGCTACGGCAGATTCGGGAAGCGGATTTGGAGCAAATTATGAATTGGCGCATGGACCCGGATATTACCAGATATATGAATACCAATCCCAAATTGACCCTGGAGGGCCAGAAAAAGTGGTTTGCCTCCATTGCGTCCAATGAGGATGTACGATATTGGGTTATTGAGATTGAGGGGGAAGCGGCAGGCGTTCTGAATCTGACGGGTCTGACCAATCCCACCGGAGATATGGGCTGGGCCTATTATGTGGGTGAGAAGCGGCTGCGTAGTATGAAGGTGGCCCTGTCCCTGGAGATGAGCATGTACGACTATGTATTTGACCACCTGGGCAAGCAGGCAGTGTATAGTGATGTGTTTACCCTGAATAAGGGCGTAATTGTATTACACCAATTGTGCGGTTGCGAAATTGTGGAAGAAAAAAAGCAGCATGTATGCAAGGAAGATGTGTGGTATGATGTGACCTTTATGCGGATGACTGCTGACAAATGGCGACAGATTCGGGATAGTAAACAATATGAAAAAATAGATTTCGGGAGCGTGTAGCAATGAAAAAAGAGATCATGATCGGTAATTACAAAATCAGTGAGGAGTCTCCTGCATTTATTATTGCAGAGATGTCTGCCAATCATTTAATGGATTTTGACCGTGCAGTGGAAATTATGCGGGTGGCGAAGGAATGCGGTGCTGATGCCATCAAAATACAGACCTATACGGCAGATACCATTACCTTAAACAGTGAGGAATCCTATTTCCAGATTACCCAGGGTACTCTTTGGGATGGTACTACTCTGCATAAATTATACCAGGAGGCCTATACTCCTTGGGAATGGCAGCCTAAATTACAGAAGATTGCGGAGGAAATGGGATTGATTTTCTTTTCCTCTCCCTTTGATTTCTCCAGTGTGGATTTTCTTGAGAAAATGAATGTGCCTGCTTATAAGATAGCATCCTTTGAGATTACGGATATTCCTCTGCTGAAAAAGATTGCCAAGCTGGGCAAGCCCATTATTATTTCCACCGGAATTGCCTATATGTCCGATATTGAGCTGGCAGTGCGTACCTGTAAGGAAGCGGGAAATGACCAGATTATTCTGCTGAAGTGCTGTTCTGCATATCCTACTCCCTATGAGGATATTAATTTGAAATCCATAGCTTCCTTGGCAGAGACCTTTGATTGTATTGCAGGTTTGTCTGATCATACCATGGGCAGCACCGTAGCCGGTGCCGCAGTGGCGTTGGGTGCCAAGGTGGTGGAGAAGCATCTGACCTTAAGCCGCGGTGATGGCGGCGTGGACTCTGCATTTTCCATGGAGCCTCAGGAATTTAAAGAGATGGTGGACAATATCCGCATCATCGAAAAGGCTATGGGAAAGGTGACCTATGATTTGACACCCAAGCAGATAGCAGAGAGAGAGCACTCCCGTTCCCTGTTTATTGCACAGGATATGAAGGCCGGTGAAGTGTTTACGGAACAGAATCTCCGTTCCGTAAGACCTGCCTATGGTCTGCATACCAAGCATTATGAAGAGCTGTTGGGCAAGAAGGTGACCAGAGATGTGAAGCTGGGCACTCCCATGAGCTGGGATCTGGTTGATTTTGAAAAATAAATAGGACCTTTCGTTAAAACCAAGGGGTACGCAGAGCGTATCCCTTTTTTGATGGTTATATTATAAAAAAATGGGAATATTAATAACAGTAAGTAATCCCATGAAAGGAATCACAACCAATGGAAAAAAAGGTGTTAGAAAAACTGGTTTATGGTCTGTTTGTACTTACTGCCAGAATGGATGATTATGATAATGGCTGTATCATAAATACAGCCCAACAGGTGGCTTTTAATCCGGATATCATTTGTATCGCTGTCAATAAGAGCAGCTATACCCATGATATGATCCTGGCTACAGGTACTTTTAATATTTCTGTTATCAGTGAACAGGCGGATTTTGCATTATTTCAAAGATTCGGGTATCAAACAGGTCGGGAAGCGGATAAATTCAATGGATTTACTGCATGGAAAAGAAGTGACAACGGTATTACCTACATTACACAGGGGACCAACGCATATATTTCGGCGAAGGTAATTCACTATGTGTCCACCAATACCCATACCATTTTCATGGCCCGGATAGAGGAGGAAGGTCATATTAGTGGGGAGCCTTCTGCTACCTATGATTTTTATCAGCAGAAGATAAAGCAACCTGTGGAAGTACAGCCCAAAACAGAGCCTGAAGGAAAAATCGTATGGGTATGCAAAATCTGCGGTTATGTGTATGAGGGAGAGGAACTGCCGGAGGATTTTGTTTGTCCCATTTGTAAGCATCCGGCGGCAGATTTTGAAAAAGTAATTAATTGATAAACGGTCTTTATGAAAACCGGTGCAGAAAGGAAGGAAAATATGGAAAACAAATATGCAGGAACAAAAACAGAAAAAAATTTATGGACAGCCTTTGCAGGGGAATCCCAGGCAAGAAACAAGTATACTTTTTTTGCTTCTGTAGCAAGAGCCAATGGTTATGAGCAGATAGCTGCAATTTTCCAGGAAACGGCAGACAATGAAAAGGAGCATGCAAAGCTTTGGTATAAGGCTTTGGGACAGATTGGGGACACGGGCATCAATCTGCAGCATGCGGCAGAAGGAGAGCATTACGAATGGACCGATATGTATGAGTATATGGCTAAGGACGCCCAGGAGGAAGGCTTCCCTGAGCTGGCAGCCCAATTCCGCCGGGTTGCAGCCATTGAAAAAATGCATGAGGAGCGTTATCGGAAGCTGCTGTACAATGTGGAAAATAAAGAGGTATTTGAAAAGAGCGGTGTTATTATCTGGGAGTGTCGTAATTGTGGACATGTAGTGGTAGGAACCAAGGCACCGGATATTTGTCCCGTATGTCACCATGCCCAGGCTTTTTTTGAACAAAAGAAGGAAAATTATTAAAATAGCATAATACAAATAGTATCCAGCAAGAAATGCGTTGAAAAAATTACCATTTTCGATGAAAATGAAACTACAATACCAATTTGAGAAAGGTTAGGAACAAACCAAATGAGACGAATTGAAAAAATAGGAATACTGAAGCGTATGCTGGTTACAGTAGCTACTGTTGCAGTGTGCGGACTGAGCGGAATGGCAGCAGTTTCCGCACAGGCAGCAGGAGTGGATGTGATCCAGAACGGTAGCTTTGACAGCAGCGACACCTCTATGTGGACCGCAGCCAGTGGAGGAGCTACAGTAGAGCAGATGCCCGATACAGTAGTCATTGGTGACAAAGAAATGCACTATGGTGTAATCAAGGGCAGAACCTCCGCTTATGAATGTATTGCACAGGATATAACCACTTCCGTAAAGAAAGGCACTGAGTATGAGTTTTCTTTCTGGTGCATGTTATCCGAGGATTATGCAGGAGCACCTGCTGACCAGAGAGTAGTGGAGTTTGCTCCCTATATGACCGTAGATGGCAGCACCACCTATATGGGTACCTGGTCCGGAGAGGTTACGGGAACTGCCAGCCAGGCACTGACTCCCGGAGAATGGACCAAATTTTCCGGTACCTTCCTGGTAGATTATTCCGGTAATCTGGAGCAAATGGTCATCCGTTTACTGGAACAGGGCACCAATTATGGACAGGGACAGTGTGTAAAGGGAGATTACTATGTGACAGGAGTTTCCCTGAAATCCAAGGAAGCAAAATCTCTGGAGCTGGAAGACGTGCCTATTTTGAAGGATGTGATTGCTCAGGAGTTGGGCGATGAGGACTTTTTGGTAGGTGGCGCAGTAGCCGGCAATGAAGTGAGAGACAAGGGCGTAATGGCTATTCTGGAGAAGCATTTCAATGCAGTCACCATTGGCAATGAGTTAAAGCCCGATGCATTATTTGCATATAGCAATGGCAGATGTCCCGGTACCCAGGAGGCTACCTTAAATGGCAAGACCATTACCGTACCGAAGCTGGATTACAGCAGAGCAGAAAAGATTCTGGATGTGATTTATGACTGGAATCAGGCCAATCCGGACAATCAGATTAAGGTAAGAGGTCATGTGTTGTTATGGCATGCCCAGACTCCTGAATGGTTCTTCCATGTGGATTATGACAAGACCAAGGATTATGTGACTCCCGAAGAGATGAATGTCCGTCTGGAGTGGTTTATTAAAACCGTATTAGAGCATTTTACCGGTGAAGACAGCAAGTATAAGGGCATGTTTTATGGCTGGGATGTGGTAAATGAGGCTATCAGCGATGGTACCCATACCTATCGTTCCGACAAGGAAAATGCTTCCGAGCCTTTGAGCCAGGATACCCACGGCAGTAATTCCAGCTGGTGGCATGTATATCAGAGCAATGAGTTTATTATCAATGCCTTCAGATATGCAAATAAATATGCACCTGCAGACGTAAAGCTGTTTTATAACGATTACAATGAGTTTGTTTTGGGTAAGGCCAACGGCATTGCAGAGCTGCTGAAGGCGGTAAAGGAAGCAGAAGGTACCCGTATTGATGGTATGGGTATGCAGGCGCACTACAGCACCAGCGACCCCGGTATTACCAATTTCAAGGTAGCACTGAAGAAATATGCTGAAATCGTAGATGAAGTTCAGCTTACGGAATGGGATTTAAAATCCTCCACCGCATATACGGGTACGGAGGAATCCATGAAGGATATTAATGAGAAGATTGCTTACAGATATTTGAATCTGTACAATACCATCAAGGAGCTGAAGTCCGAGGGCTACAATATCTCCGGATTTACCTTCTGGGGTAACATTGATAAATACTCTTGGTTGCAGTCCAAATCCAATGTGGGTGGTGGTATGACCACCTCCGGCAGACAGTTCCCCTTACTGTTTGACGACAACTATAATGTAAAGCCTGCATACTGGGCATTTGTTGATCCTACCAAGATTAAAATCCAGGAAGAAGCAGTGGAAGAATCAACCGAAGCTGAAGCTTCCGCTGAGGAATCCGTAGCGGAAAGCTCTGCCCAAGAGTCTAAAGAGGAATCCAAAGAGGAGTCCGCAGCAGCACCTTCAGAGGGAGCGGCAGCAACAGTGGAAGATTCCTCCGATGCAGCTCCCCAGAGAGCAATCGGTCCCATGATTTTTGCAGCAGCTTTTGGCGTTGCACTGGTAGTAATCATCGTGGTTGCAGTGGTAGTCATTAAAAAGAAAAAGACCAAATAGTATTGGAGAAACAGATGGTAAAACATATTATTTTATGGCAGCTGAAGGATGAATTTTCTCCCGCTGACAAAGCAGAAATCAAAGCCGGTATCAAGGCCGGTCTGGAGGGCTTACAGGGACAAATCCCAGGTCTTCTGGAAATACATGTACATACAGAAGGGTTAGCATCCTCCAACGCAGAGGTAATGCTGGACTCCACCTTTACGGATGAAGCAGCCCTGAAGGGCTACGCAGTACATCCTGCTCACGTGGAGGTGGCGGACACCAAGGTCCGTCCTTACACCAAAACCCGCTCCTGCATGGACTTCGAAATCTAACCAAAGGAGGCTGTTAAACAGCCTCCTTTTTTGCACCCCGATGTCCCCCCTGTGCCCCTGTATCCGGCATGTTTCACCTTCCGCCCGCCCCCCGTCTGCCTGCCCTTGCTCCACCGCCCTTGTACCTTACGGGGCCCTGCCACTCTTCCCCTCCCCCGGCTACTTGGGCTGTCCCTTGGCTGGATTTTCAAAAGTGCCCCCTTCGGTTAGGGATGGTGTCTTTTACGGCATGAACATTGCCCGCCTGCAATATGCCCCGCAAAGACTACTCCTATTTTGACACAATGTTCCGGGTAGATATATTCCCACGGCATACGTTTCGTGCCATCAGCCCACTAAGCAAACGCGGGGAGAATGGCGCAAGGGACAGGCACGCGCAAAGGGGACTTCCTTGTCCCCTCTTGCGCTCATTCGACATCCGTGTCGAATGTCCTTGTAGCATAAGCGTTTGCTAAATGGGCGGTATGGCGACTTCACTTGTCATGCCGTTGGGAATATATCTACCCGGAAACATTGTTTGTCAAAGTGGAGTAGTCTTTGCGGGGCATATTGCAGGCGTAGGAAATGTCCATCCTATAAAAGACACC
>JAFUKS010000254.1 GCA_017473445.1 Lachnospiraceae bacterium | reverse complement strand
ACGCCTGCTGCCGCCATGGAAAATCAGGTGCCAGAGGCCGTGGTAAAGGAGGGCTTTGATAAGGTGCTTCAAGTGGTGCAGGATACTGCCAGAGAGCAGATTGCTTTAAATGAAGGAAAAACCATGGAAGTGTTGGTGGAGGAAATTAACGAAAAAGACAGCAGCCTCATGGCAGGTCGTCTCTCCAACAATACCCTGGTGCATTTTCCGGGCACACCGGATATGATTGGCACCCTGGTGCAGGTACACTTGGACGAAGCCCATGGCTTCTACTATACCGGACATATTGTGGACTGACAAAAAAGGCAGAAATCATAGGATTTCTTCTTTTTCGATGCTTAGTTTAAAAAATCACTAAATCCCCCTTGTGACAGTCCTTATTTTTCGACAGTTTTACTCTTGAAAATGCTGAATAAAAAGACTAATATAGGGTTCGTTGAGTATAAAGAATGTGTAAAATACAAATGCATATACATTATAGGCAAAGAGTATGTTTTGATTTTCAACTTTCGGCTATCTAGGTGGGAGGTGTCATGGTTTGCGCTTTTTTTACGTAGCGAAAGCGTGCCTGAAGGGAAATCATGACACCTCCCGCCGGAACTAGGAGAGTACATAATCATGGACAAACTAAAACCGAAGCTATTTTCTGTAATAAAGACTTACACCAAGGAGCAGTTCGTTAAGGACGTGATTGCGGGCATCATAGTGGCGATTATCGCCCTGCCCTTATCCATCGCTCTTGCCCTGGCCTCCGGTGTCACCCCTGAGAAGGGTATTTATACTGCTATTGTGGCAGGCTTTGTGATTTCCTTCCTGGGCGGCAGCCGTGTGCAGATTGCAGGACCTACCGCAGCATTTGCTACCATTGTAGCGGGCATTGTAGCCCAGAATGGTATGGAAGGGTTGGTATTGGCTACCTTGATGGCAGGCGCATTGTTGATTCTAATGGGTGTACTGCGACTGGGCTCTTTGATTAAATTTATTCCCTATACTATTACAACCGGCTTTACCACCGGTATTGCAGTGACCATTTTGGTAGGACAGATTAAAGATTTTCTTGGACTGACCATTGTCACTGAAGAACCTCTGATTGAGACTATGGAGAAGCTGGAGGCAGTATTTGCCAACATTTCTACCATCAATTATCAGGCACTGATTGTAGGTGCGGTATGTATGGTGATTCTCATTGGCTGGCCTTATTTGCCCGGTTTCTGCAAGAAGATTCCGGCATCCTTGATTGCAGTATTTGCTGGTATTATTATGGTCAAGGGATTTGGTATGCAGGTAAATACCATCGGTGACTTATATGAGATTTCCAATAAATTACCCAGCTTCCAGATGCCTGCATTTAATATGGATTTGGTCAGAACTGTGCTTCCGGATGCAGTGACGATTGCAGTGTTGGCTGCTATTGAGTCCCTACTTTCCTGTGTAGTGGCAGATAGTATGGTACATAGTAGACACCGTTCCAATATGGAACTGGTGGCTCAGGGTGCAGGCAATATTGCATCTGCATTGTTTGGTGGTATTCCCGCTACCGGAGCTATTGCCAGAACTGCAGCCAATGTAAAGAATGGCGGACGTACCCCTATTGCAGGTATGGTGCATGCAGTAATGCTGTTGTTGATTTTGGTTATTTTAATGCCTTACGCAGCACTGATTCCCATGCCTACCATTGCAGCGATTCTGTTTATGGTAGCCTATAATATGTCTGAATGGAGACATTTTGTACGTCTGTGCAAGACCTCTCCCAAGAGTGATATTCTGGTACTGGTAACTACCTTTGTATTAACAGTTCTCTTTGACCTGGTAGTTGCTATTGAGGTAGGTATTGTAATGGCAGCCATTCTATTTATGAAGCGGATGAGCGATGTAACAGAAGTAGAAGGTTGGAAGTATGTGGATGACGAGGATGACAAGGATAGTATCAGCTTGCGTCAGGTGCCCAAGAATACTTTGGTATATGAGTTTAGTGGTCCCTTATTCTTTGGTGCGGCAGATAAGATTCTGGACATCGGTTTGAAGGAAAATACCCGCTGCCTGATTATGCGAATGAGAAGCGTTAGCGCCATTGATGCAACAGCCATGCATAAATTGGAGCAGTTGCATGATACCTGTGATAAAAATGGTATTCAGATGATTTTCTCCCATGTAAACGAACAGCCTCTGCATGTTATGGAGAAGGCGGGCTTTATAGAGGTAGTAGGTAAAGAGAATTTCTGTGGCCATATTGATGATGCATTAAAGCGTGCAGAAGATTTACAATAACAATATTTTGTGGTAAAATACTAGCGGATGCGCAATGAGTTGTGTGTCCGCTATGTTTTTATAAGATACCGGCAGACGAAAATGCCTGCCCAAAGATAAAGAACAGGGGGAAGAGTTAATGGCTGAATTAACTCCCATGATGCAACAATACGTTGAAACCAAAAAACAATACAGTGATTGTATTTTGTTTTACAGATTAGGCGATTTTTATGAGATGTTCTTTGAGGATGCGGAGACTGCTTCCCGGGAGCTGGAGATTACGCTTACCGGTAAAAGCTGTGGCCTGGAGGAACGGGCACCCATGTGCGGTATTCCGTATCATGCGGTGGAAGGGTATTTGACCAAGTTAGTCAGTAGAGGATATAAGGTGGCCATCTGCGAGCAGGTGGAGGACCCTAAACTGGCAAAGGGACTGGTACGCCGCGAGGTGGTACGTATTGTAACTCCCGGTACCAATTTAAACATGCAGGCACTGGACGCCTCCCGCAATAATTATATTATGAGTATTGCCTATACTCCTTCCAAAATCGGTATTTCCGCAGCAGATGTGACCACCGGTGATTATTATTTGACTGAGGTGGAGGATTTACGCAAGCTTAATGATGAGCTGATGAAATACCAGCCCTCTGAGATTGTTTGCAATGAAGCACTTCTGGTAAGCGGTCTGGATGTGGCGGACCTGCGAGGCAGATTACATATTTCCGTAAATGCACTGGAGGCACATTTGTTTGATGACGAAGGTTGCAAGCGAGTGTTGCAAAAGCACTTTAAGGTCAATACCCTCATCGGTCTGGGAATTGAAGAATTTCCTGTGGGAATGATTGCTGCAGGAGCTCTTTTGCAGAATCTGTATGATACACAAAAGACGGAGCTGGAGCACTTTACCCATATTTATCCCTATTTGACCAGCAAATATATGCTTTTGGACAGCTCTACCAGAAGAAATCTGGAATTGACAGAGACCCTTAGGGAAAAGCAAAAGAGAGGTTCCTTGTTATGGGTTCTGGATAAGACCAAAACGGCCATGGGAGGCCGTATGCTGCGCAGTTATCTGGAACAGCCCCTGATTGAAAAGATTGAGATGGAGAAACGTCTGGATGCAGTGGAGGCTCTGTGTAAGGACGGCATTTCCAGAGATGAAGTGCGGGAATATCTAAATCCTATCTACGATTTGGAGCGTTTGCTCAGTAAAGTGACCTATAAAACAGCTAATTCCCGGGATTTGATTGCTTTCCGTAACTCCTTGGAGATGTTACCCCACATTAAGACGGTATTGGCAGGCTTTAACGGTGGGGAATTGGCACAGATACAGGAAGAAATTGATAGTCTGCAGGATATTTATGGACTGATTTCTGATGCCATTATGGAGGAACCACCCATATCCATCAGAGAAGGTGGTTTCATTAAGGATGGGTTTGACGAGACCATTGATATGCTCCGTAGTGCCAAGCGTGACGGCAAGGAATGGTTGGCGGCGTTGGAGGAGCAGGATCGGGAGCGGACCGGAATTAAGAATCTGAAAATCAAATATAATAAGGTCTTTGGTTATTACTTCGAGGTGACCAATTCCTTTAAAAATATGGTGCCGGAGGACTATATCCGTAAGCAGACCCTGGCCAATGCGGAGCGTTATACAACGCCACGTTTGAAGGAATTGGAAGATACGATTTTAAATGCAGAGGACAAGCTTCAGACACTGGAGTATGATTTGTTCTGTGAGATTAGAGATGCAGTAGCCCGGGAACTTGCCAGAATCCAGCAGACTGCGAAGGCCATTGCCCGGCTGGATGTGTATGCTTCCCTGGCATTGGTGGCAGAGAGAAATCACTATGTACGTCCCAAGCTGAATGAAAAGGGATTAATTGATATTAAGGATGGCAGGCATCCTGTAGTGGAGCAGATGATCACCAATGACATGTTTATTCCCAATGATACTTATCTTGATAATGGCAGTCATTGCATCAGTGTTATTACAGGACCTAATATGGCAGGTAAGTCCACTTATATGCGCCAGTCTGCTTTGATTGTACTGATGGCCCAGATTGGTTCCTTTGTCCCTGCAAAGAGTGCCAATATTGGTATTGTAGACCGCATTTTTACCCGTGTAGGAGCATCCGATGATTTGGCCAGTGGACAGTCTACCTTTATGGTAGAGATGAATGAGGTGGCCAATATTTTGCGGAATGCAACCTCTAACAGTTTGTTAATTCTGGATGAAATCGGTCGAGGGACCTCCACCTTCGATGGCTTGAGTATTGCCTGGGCGGTGATTGAACATATCAGTAACCGCAAACTGCTGGGCGCAAAGACCCTTTTTGCTACCCATTATCATGAATTAACCGAGCTGGAAGGCAAGATGAATAACGTAAATAATTACTGCATTGCCGTAAAGGAATGTGGAGATGATATCGTATTTTTACGCAAGATTATTAAGGGCGGTGCAGATAAGAGTTACGGTATTCAGGTGGCTAAGCTGGCAGGTGTACCGGATATGGTCATTGACAGGGCCAAAGAGATTGTGGCCCAGCTAAGTGACAATGATATCACCGAAAAGGTACAGTCCATTGCGGTGGACCAAAAGGGCGAAAAAGGACACAAGCCGGTAAAATTTGATGAATTGGATATGGCTCAGATATCCCTATTTGATACGGTAAAGGATGAGGATGTGCTACAGGAACTGATGGATATTGAGGTAACCACATTGACTCCTTTGGATGCTTTAAATACATTGTATCGATTGCAAAATAAGTTAAAAAACCGTTGGAAAGAGGACTAGCAAGTAGGCTGGAAAGGAAATAAATATGGCACTTATTCGTGTGTTGGACAGTGCGACAATTGATAAGATAGCTGCCGGTGAAGTGGTGGAGCGTCCTGCCAGTGTGGTGAAGGAACTGGTGGAAAACGCCATGGATGCAGGAGCGGATACCATTACAGTGGAGGTGAAGGGCGGAGGAATTGAATTTCTGCGCGTTACCGATAATGGAAATGGAATGGAGCAGGAACAGGTGCGTACAGCTTTCTTTCGCCATGCTACCAGCAAGATACAGACTGCGGAGGACTTGCATCGGGTTTCCAGTCTGGGATTTCGAGGGGAAGCACTTTCCAGTATTGCTGCAGTGTCTAAGGTGGAGATGATTACCAAGACTCGGGAGGAGCTTACAGGTACCCGTATGGTGCTGGATGGAGGCTTAGAACAGGAATTTGGTGCGGTAGGGGCCCCTGATGGTACTACTTTTATTGTACGAAATTTATTTTTCAATACCCCTGTGCGTCGGAAGTTTTTGAAGACCCCGTCCACGGAAGGCGGTTATATTGTAGAACTGATGGAGCATCTGGCACTGTCCAGACCGGATATTTCCTTTAAACTGATATTGGATAACCGGGAACGCATTCATACCAATGGTTCAGGGGAATTACTGAATGTAATTTATAATATCTACGGTCGGGATGTGACGACCAGCGTATTTGCTTTCCGTCATGAGGTGGATGGTTTTAGACTGGAAGGTTATTTGGGAAAATCCACCTTTGTACGTCCCAACCGAAATTATGAGTTTTTCAGCATTAATGGAAGATATATCAAAAGTGCCGCCTTATCCAAGGCAGTAGAGGAAGGCTATAAAGAATATTTAATGCAGCACAGATTTCCGTTCTGTGTGCTTCATTTGCAAATGCCTCCGGAATGGGTGGATGTAAATGTACATCCCACCAAGATGGAGGTACGTTTCAGCGATGCACCGGAGCTGTATCGTGAGATTGCAGGAAGTATACGGCAGGCCCTTCGTAATACGGAAATGATTCCGGCTTCCACCTTGGAAGAAAAGCTTCCCAAGGGACCGGGAGAGAAACTGCCGGTGGGGCCTGTGGAGCAATCGGCAAATCGTACTCCTGAACCCTATGAAGTAAAACGCCGGGAGAACTATCGGGTTATGGAAGAAATCCGATATCAGCAGGAGGTACCGGAGGTAATTCGGTCACAGGAGCAGGTGTTGTTGGGCGGGGGTCATGGAAAGGACCAAGAGGTTGCCAAGAATATCTATGTTACAGCTGAGCCTAAAAAAAGTGAAATAATACCGGAGGAGGAAGAAACCTTTTTCAGGGAGGAAGAGTCCACAGATGCAGTATTTTCTGTTTCCGATTCTGCCCCGGAGATTCGTGTAGAACCGGTTCTTAGGGAAATACCTCCGGTAATAGAAAAGCCCGGTCAGATAAATTTGTTTGAGGAACGGATTCTTACGGTTTCCAACCGTAGTAAATATCGTTTTATCGGCCAGGTATTTGATACCTATTGGCTGGTTCAGTTTGAAAATGAATTGATGATTATGGATCAGCATGCGGCTCATGAAAAGGTGAAATATGAGCGTCTGATGAAGCAATACCGGGAAAAGCAGGTATTATCCCAACGCTTGATGCCATCGGTAATTATAAGCTTATCCGGTAGTGAAGAAAGCTTATTGCATGCACATATGGATATTTTCAACCGAATGGGATTTGAAATAGAAGAATTCGGCGGCAATGAGTATGCCCTGCGCAGTGTGCCGGTGGATTTGTATGGATGCAGCGAAAAGGAGATGTTCCTTGAGGTGCTGGAGGAATTGGCAGTAGAAGGTTCTCGCAGTATACGGGTGATTGAAGAGAAAATTGCATCCATGTCTTGCAAGGCTGCAGTAAAGGGTAATAATACCTTAAGTTTTGCAGAGGCAGAAGAACTGATGGATGAATTAATGACACTGGAGAATCCTTATAATTGTCCCCATGGTCGTCCAACCATCATTAAAATCAGTAAGGAAGAAATGGAAAAACGCTTTAAGCGGATTGTATAAGAAAAGAGGTGAGAAGATGAAGCAACCCATGGTGATTCTGGCAGGTCCTACAGCGGTAGGTAAAACCAGCCTATCCATAGCTTTGGCTAAGCGAATCGATGGTGAAATTATTTCTGCGGATTCCATGCAGGTATATCAATATATGGATATCGGTTCTGCTAAGATTACAGAACAAGAGATGGAGGGGGTGCCTCATCATCTCATTGATATACTGGAACCGGCAGAGGAATTTAATGTGGTGCTTTTTCAGCAGAAATGCAAAGAAGCACTGAAAGGAATTTATGACAGAGGGCATATTCCCATTGTAGCCGGAGGGACCGGTTTTTATATCCAGGCACTACTTAGGGATATTGACTTCACAGAAAATGAGGAAAATAAGGCATATCGGGAAGTTTTGGAGCAATTGG
Source organism: Lachnospiraceae bacterium (assembly GCA_017473445.1). Classification (GTDB taxonomy): domain Bacteria; phylum Bacillota; class Clostridia; order Lachnospirales; family Lachnospiraceae; genus Acetatifactor. Next base: position 1,717 of record JAFUKS010000254.1, on the reverse strand, counting down.
CAGCTAGGGAGGGAGCGGAGACGCTTCATCAGATGCTGGCACAGGTGGATCCGGTGTCGGCCCGTGAGATTCATGCCAATAATATCAAACGGGTAATCCGGGCACTGGAGTACTATGAACTGACAGGAGAACCCATTTCCAAACATAATGAGCAGGAGCGGCAGAAGGAAAATGCATATAATGCCTGCTATTTTGTGTTAAATGACCTGCGGGAACGGCTATATGCCAGTATAGACCTGAGAGTGGACAAAATGCTGGATCGCGGACTGGTGGAGGAAGTATGCAGATTGCGTGACATGGGCTGTAAACGGGGAATGGTATCCATGCAGGGTCTGGGTTATAAAGAAATCCTGGATTACCTGGAAGGAGCCTGCACACTGGAAGAGGCTGTGTATCTGATTAAACGGGATACCAGGCATTTTGCCAAGCGGCAGCTGACTTGGTTTAAGCGGGAGCCTGAGGTTATCTGGGTCAATAAGAATGAATTTAATTATGATGAGGACCGGATTTTGGAGTTTATGCTGGAGCATTTGCAGAAACAGGGCATCATCGGATAGGAATATAGTGAAATGAGAGGCAATGCAATAATGGAAATGAAACAAATGTACCATGATATGGGGATCAGTGAAAAGGTCTGGACCTATGGAGAACGGATTATTCAGGAGTTGGAACAGCGTTTTAAGCAGATAGATGAGACTGCGGAATATAATCAGTTGAAGGTGCTTCATGCCATGCAGGAAGCAAGAGTCAGTGAGGCGTGTCTTCTGGGTACCACCGGTTATGGATATAATGATATTGGTAGGGACACCCTGGAGGAGGTATATGCCAAGGTATTTCATGCAGAGGATGCGTTGGTACGTCCCCAGATCACCTGCGGAACCCATGCGCTTGCATTGGCGCTTATGAGTAACCTGCGTCCGGGAGATGAACTGCTTTCTCCTGTAGGAAAGCCCTATGACACTTTGGAGGAGGTAATCGGTATTCGTCCCACCTGTGGTTCCTTATCAGAATATGGGATTAGCTATCGTCAGGTGGATTTGCTGCCCGATGGCTCCTTTGACTATGAAAATATCCGCAAAAATATCAATGAAAAGACTAAACTGGTGACCATTCAACGTTCCAAGGGCTATCAGACCAGACCCACTCTTTCAGTGTCCCGTATCGGTGAATTAATTGCTTTTATCAAGAAGATTAAAACGGACGTTATCTGTATGGTGGATAATTGCTACGGAGAATTTGTGGAAACCATTGAACCTACGGATGTGGGGGCAGATATGGTCGTAGGTTCTCTGATTAAAAATCCCGGCGGCGGATTGGCTCCTATTGGCGGATATATTGCCGGCAAAAGGGAATGTGTGGAAAATGCAGCGTACAGATTGACTTCCCCGGGACTGGGTAAGGAAGTGGGGGCTTCCTTGGGAGTGCTGAGTGCTTTTTATCAGGGCTTTTTCCTTGCCCCTACGGTTACCGCAGGAGCCTTAAAGGGAGCTGTTTTTGCAGCCAATGTTTACGAGCGATTGGGCTTTGCTGTGGTACCAAACGGCAGTGAGTCCAGACATGATATTATTCAGGCGGTGACCTTTGGTACGCCGGAAGGAGTAATTGCTTTCTGTGAGGGAATTCAGGCGGCAGCACCGGTGGATAGTCATGTAACACCGGAGCCTTGGGATATGCCGGGATATGACAGCCCTGTAATTATGGCGGCAGGTGCTTTTGT
>JAFUKS010000253.1 GCA_017473445.1 Lachnospiraceae bacterium | reverse complement strand
GGGGAAGGCTGAATTTGAACAGGAAATAGCGGATGCCAAGGTAAAAATAGCAGATGCAGAGGCAGAACTGGCAGACCTGACAGTACCGGATAGTTATTTGCTGGGCAGAGACACCAATGTGGGATATGTATGCTTTGAAAATGACTCTGCCATTATCAGCGGAATTGCCAATGTATTTCCCGTATTCTTCTTTCTGGTCGCAGCCTTGGTCTGTATTACTACCATGAACCGTATGGTGGAGGAGCAACGTACCCAAATTGGTGTGTTGAAGGCCTTGGGCTATAGTGACGGCAAAATTATGAGTAAGTATTTCTTTTATGCCGGCTCTGCGGCTTTGGCAGGCTGGGCATTGGGATATTTTGGAGGAAGCTATTTGTTCCCGGCGGTTATCTGGTACGCCTACGGTATTATGTATCAGGTGGATGCTTTGGTGTATTTGCTGGATCCTGCGCTGGGAATAATTGCATTGGTGGCGTCTTTGGTTGCTTCCGTAGGTGCTACATGGTGGTCCTGCAAGAGTGAATTGACCCGGGTGGCGGCACAGCTCATCCGACCCAAGGCACCTCAGTCGGGAAAGCGTATTTTTTTGGAATATTTCCCTATTATTTGGAATCATTTGAGCTTTTTGAAAAAGGTTTCCCTGCGAAACATTTTCCGATATAAGAAACGATTGATTATGATGGTAATCGGTATCAGCGGATGCACCGCCTTATTGGTGACGGGCTTTGGTGTAAAGGATTCCATTGCTGCGGTGGCTGACCTGCAGTTCGGTCAAATTCAGATTTTCGAGATGGGTGTGGATTACGAGGATACGGTAACGGATGCTGATTTAGAAAAGCTTAATCAGGTGGAAGGTATTGAAGATTATGTGGTACTTAGTCAGGAGACGCTGGATTTGGTGGGAGAGGAAATGAGCAAAAGCATTAATCTGGTGGTATTTCCAGCAGATGAGGACATGAGTGCTTACGTGAATCTGCATACCCCGGAGCAACAGCCGGTGGCCTATCCCGGTGACGGGGAAGCGGTAATTTCCCACAAAATAGCTGAACGCATGGATTTGCAGGTGGGGGATGAGATTACACTTCGCAATGAAGACATGGAAGAAATTACAGCAACGATTTCCGGCATTCATGAGAACTTTGTATATAGCTATGTTTATTTAAATGAGGCTACCTATGCACAGAATCTGAGCCGCATGCCTGAACGGAAAAGCTTATATGTAAACGGACAAGAGGGAGCAGATCTTCATGGAATTTCTGCCCGTTTAATGGATTTGGAGCATGTACTGGCAGTTTCTGTAAATATAGATACGCTGTCCAGATTAAATTCCATGCTTGGCTGTATGGATTTGATAGTTATTTTTATTATCCTTTGTGCGGCAGGTCTGGCATTTGTGGTACTATATAATCTGACCAACATTAATATTATGGAACGTATCCGTGAGATTGCTACTATAAAGGTATTAGGATTCCAGAAGAATGAGACCCGTGCTTATGTATTTCGAGAGAATTTGGTGCTTACCTGCATGGGAGCTGCATTGGGATTACTACTTGGGAAATGGCTCCATGCCTTTGTAATGAGTCAGGTAAATATTGATATGGTAGCTTTTCAGGTAAGAGTATTGCCGGTGAGCTATTTGTACAGTGTATTGCTGACGATTGGATTTGCCCTGTTTGTGGGCTGGGTGATGGGTAAAAAGCTGGATAACATCAGCATGACCGAGTCCCTGAAGAGTGTAGATTAATCTTTGCTTAATCTTAACATTTGTTTATAAAATCTTAAAGTGTATTTAGTATAGTAACGTGGTATAATGTACGCGGAGAGAAAACCAAGCGACTGCGAAGCAGGCATTTGGTTTTCTCCGCGATAACGAGCAAACCGTCTGCGTAGCAGACAGTGAGCGCGAAAGCGCGAGTTTGCGAGTTTTATGCGGCAGAATCCCATGGCATGAAAAGTAAATGCCCCTAGGGCATGTTTTGATTTTTCATAAACAAAAATGCAAAGGCATAAGATAGATTTACAACCTGAGGGGTGCATAGAGTTGAATAGAAAATTACATAAAAAAACAAAAATAAAACAAAGGTCAACAAAAAGATTACGCAAGCTTAAAATCAGCTCCGGGCTCTTTATTACGCCCGGCTTCTTAGGTGTAATGCTATTCTTTTTGTTGCCTTTTTTAGTGATTATTTATTATTCCATGGTGGATAATCCCATTAGCGGAAATTTTGTTTTTTTAGAAAATTTTTCCAAAATTATAGAGAACGGTGCTTTTCAGAGGGCGGTTAAAAATACGCTTACCTTTTCATTGGTTTCGGTTCCTCTGGCAGTGATTTTATCCCTGCTATTGGCTATTGTTTTGGAATCCAAGCTGCCATTCCGTAGTCAGTTCCGTACCTTTTTCTTAAGTCCCATGATGGTGCCGGTGGCATCCATTGTACTCATTTGGCAGGTGTTGTTCCATTACAATGGTACGGTCAATGAGATTGTTATGGCTTTAGGGGGCGGCTAGAGAGACTGGTTAAAGTCAGAATATGCCCAGATTGTAATTGTGTTGCTGTTTTTGTGGAAGAATCTGGGGTACAATATGATTTTGTTCATGGCGGCCCTGGCCAGTGTGCCAAAGGATATTTTGGAGGTAGCACGGTTGGAAAGTGCCACACCCCTTCAAACCTTCTTTTATATTAAGATACGATATTTGTCTTCCAGTATTTTGTTTGTGACCATTATGTCCCTGATAAATTCCTTTAAGGTATTTAGAGAGGTTTATCTGCTTACGGGCAATTATCCATATCATTCCATTTACATGCTCCAGCACTTTATGAATAATAAATTCGAAAGTCTGGACTATCAGGCATTGTCAGCGGCGGCCATATTGATGTGTCTGGTAATGATTGTAATTATTGGTATTTTATTTGTTGTGGAAAATCATTTCGGAAAGGATGTGGAAGGATGAAAAAGAAAGATACATCTGCCCGAAATCAATCGGCATTACAACGTAAGAAAAAAGCAAAGCAGCTTTTTAGCTATGGCAAGATAGGGATTGCTACCTTAATAGCAGCTACCTTTGCAATTTTGTTTTTGACGCCCATTATACTGACCATTACCAATTCTTTTATGGCAGCATCAGAGATTTCCTCCAATTACGGTGTGATTTTTGCTACCAATGAAAATGGAGGAAAGGTATTCATATCAGATGTTGTAAATTTGAAATTTATTCCGGATATGGTTTCCTTTAGTCAGTACATAACAGTACTTTTCAAGAGTCCGGACTATTTGTTAAAGTTTTGGAACTCCGTGGTACTGGTGGGACCCATTGTGTTATTTCAGCTATTACTGGCATCTCTGGCAGCCTATGGTTTTTCCAGATATGATGGAAGAATACGGCAAATTATTTTCTTTGCCTATATTATATTGATGCTGATGCCTTATCAGGTCACACTGGTGCCCAATTATTTGGTGGCTGACTGGCTCAATATTTTGGATAGCTATTGGTCCATATGGTTACCGGGTATTTTTTCTCCCTTTGCAGTATATTTGCTGGCAAAGTTTATGAAACGGATACCCGCCAGCTTTATGGAAGCAGCCCAGATAGATGGTGCGGGAGAGTGGCAGATATACAGATTGATATGTATGCCACTGACGAAGGGGGCGTTGTGTTCCGCGGCGATTTTGGTTTTTATTGATTATTGGAATATGGTGGAGCAGCCGTTGATTTTATTATCGGATGAGGAGACATATCCCTTGTCCGTATTCCTCAGCCGGATTAATGCAGGGGAAATCGGTCTGGCTTTTGCGGTAGCGACCATCTATATGATCCCCAGTTTATTAATCTTTTTATATGGTGAAGAGTATCTGGTAGACGGTATTACCTACCAGGGCGGTGTAAAAGGTTAGGAAAGGAAATGCGATGAACGAGAAGACTTCAAAGAGAAAAGATTGGATTAAAAATGCAGCCATTGTGTTTTTGGTTGTGATGCTGATACTTACCTTTTTTTCAAATACAATTATGAATTATTCCCTGCCCCAGGTGGCAACGGATTATGTAAACAGTGGTACCATTACTACCAAAATCAGAGGTACCGGTACAGTTACCAGTGTGGACCCCTATTCGGTAATTTTAGGTGATGAGGACGCTCCTGCCACCACCCGTAAGATTCAGAAGTTGATGGTGCAGGTGGGAGATACCGTGGAAAAAGGCGATGTATTGCTAATGCTGGATGAGAAGACCAACACGGCGCTGGAGGATTTGGAAAAGGCTGTGGATGCAGCACAGGCTGCTTATGATGCGGCAAAGCAGGCTCCCGGTGTAACCAATGACATCATTGCTAAGGGCACAGGCTCCTTTGATTCTGCGGCTTATAACCAGCAGATTGTGGCAGCCCAGGAGGATTTGAATGCTCAGAACAAGGTGGTGGCTGATTTAGAGAAGACCATTGCAGCTTTTAACGCTCAATTGGGATTGACCGGCAGTGACAGTGACAGCAAGGTGTATTCTGCACAGAATGCGTTGATTAATGCTGAGAAGACGCAGCTGGTTTCGGAGCAGAAATTAAAGGAAGAAAATGCAAAGCTTGCAGCGTTTGATGCTGAACTTCCGGAGTATAGTGCGTACGTAACAGCACAGAATAACTTTATACAAGCAGAACAAAAGAAAATTGAAAAAAATAAGGCATATGAAGATGCAGATGCCGCATGGAATGCTGAAACTGATTCGGACAAAAAAGATGAATTAGAAGAAAAAAAGACTGAGGCGGAAATAGAAGCAAATACTGCGAATGCCGAATACAATGTAGCACAAAACAATTTATCTACAGCAGAAGCTGCATATAATGCAGCCAAAGCATCACAAACCGACAGACCGGCTTGTGAACAAGCAATTGCAAAGCTGACCGCAGAGAAAGCCAAAGCAGAGGCCGATATTGAGAAATATACCTACGAGCTGGAACTGGCAAAGAAGGAGCAGTCCAGTACCGTTAATAACCTGAATGCCCAGAAGAGTAATTACGAATTACAGTTAAAGGTGGCACAGTCTGCTCAGACAGAGAAGCAGAATTTACTGAATGAATTAACCGGCAATCTAAAGCTGATTACCGATATCAGAGCTGCAAAGCTGGCCCTGAGAGAAGCCAAGAATGCCCTTGAAAAGGGGGAAGAGGAGAATATCAGTGCAGAGGTGACCGCAGGTGTGGCAGGTACCATTAGCAGTATTGCATACAAGTCCGGCCAGACAGTCAGCACCGGTGAGACATTGATGGTGATTCAGCCCGCAGGACAGGGTTATACCATTAGCATTCCGGTAACCACAGAGCAGTCCAGAAGAGTACATATCGGAGATTCTGCTGAACTGGTAAATAACTGGTGGTACAATGATGTGAGTGCAGTATTAAAGAGTATCCGTCCCGACACCTCCGATCCTGCCAATAAGAAGCTGTTGGTATTTTCCTTGGAGGGTGATGTGTCCGATGGTCAGAATTTGACCTTGTCCATTGGAGACAGAAGCTCCAATTATGATATGATTGTACCCAATAGTGCGATCCGCGAGGATAATAATGGTAAATTTGTTTTAAAGGTAGAGGTAAAGAGCAGTCCTTTAGGAAACCGCTACAAGGCCACCAGAGTGGATGTAGAGGTAATAGCAGAGGATGATACCCATAGTGCTATCAAGGGTGCAATGTATAGTTGGGATTATGTGGTAACCACTTCCAACAAGCCCATTGAAGCAGGTCAGTTAATCAGATTGTCGGAGAACTAATATGAAAATAAGAATAAGAAAATCATTGCTTGCGGGATTCCTATCCCTGATTCTGGCATTGCTTTTCGGTTTGCTGGCACATATACTTAGTAGTGGATTGATTGACCAACAGGCAGCCGTACGTTGGAGTCCGCAGGGAGGTGCCAGCCAGATTAGTTGCTATTTTTCTCAAAGAGCAGCAGTGACACCGGAGACCTTAAAGAGCTTCGGCTATAGTCTGGACGGGGCGTTGAAATCGGAATCCATTACGGTAGAATCAGAAAATCCCGGGGCCCGGTTATGGGTGGATTGCTATAGTGCAGAGGGTAAGCTTACACTTACCAATAAAAAGAAAAGCATTACCACAGATGCCATTGGTATTGGTGGAGATTTCTTTCTCTTTCATCCCTTCCCTTTGGAGTCAGGCTCCTATTTTTCCGGGGATGATTTGATGCAGGACTATTGTGTCATTGATGAAAATGCCGCATGGCAGCTCTTTGGCTCCAATGATGTGGCGGGACAGATGATTACCATAGGAGGCATTCCGCACATGGTAATCGGTGTGATACAGCAACCGGAGGGACGTTTGTATGAGGCTGCAGGTTTGGATGGCAGCCTGGTATATGTGTCTTATGATACCTTAAGTAAATATGGACAAAGCCAAGGAATCAATCATTATGAGATATTGATGCCCAATCCGGTGGATGGCTATGCCTTGACAAAGGTAACGGAAGGGCTTAGGGTAGATGAAAAGGAAATGGAAATGGTAGAAAATTCTACCCGTTTTTCCTTTCTCAATATGTGCAAATTACTAACCCGGGTAGGTACCCGTTCCATGAATGGTAAGGCTATTTCCTATCCTTTCTGGGAGAATGTGGCCAGAGGCTATGAGGATATGGTATCTATGGCAGTATTTGGCATGCTGTTGTTTTTGGTTTATCCTATAGGGTATGTGTTAATTCGCCTTATTTTATGGTGGAAGAGACGCAGTTGGACCTGGAAGGATGCAGTTAAGTGGCTGCTCGGCAGACTGTCTGCCCTAGGTAGATTGCTGGTTGGTATTTTGAAAGGTAAAAAATCCAAAAAGAAGAGAACGTCCGATGTGGACCCTTATTTTGAGGAGGAAGAGGATTATGAAAAAGAAATGGATGAGTAAAGCTCTTGCAATGGCTCTAAGCATGACCATGGTATTGGGACTTTGCTCCTGCGGAAACAATTCCGGAAATGATGATTTACAGAAGGAAAACAATCTATTGGCGAAACAGAACGTTTACCGCATGGAGGAACTGGATTTACCGGTTTCCGGCGATGAGGTAAATATTCAAAGTAGTATTTGCATTAAAGATAAGGTATATTTAATTGCCGATGTATATCATTATACAGATGGCGGTGAGACAGAGACTGTGTTGCTTTCCATGAATACGGACGGTTCTGATATCCGTAGGATAGAATTGGAGAAGCCGGAACCCTACAAGCGTCCCGAAACAGAAGGAAGTGGCGCGGGAAGCGATGGCGGGAATGCGTCAGGTGGTGCGGCGGTGCCCCTGCCCATGCCCAGAGAGGTAGAAGTGAAGCTGGATGCCGCAGTGGTACTTCCTGAGGTCGATATGGAGGCTGCTATTGAGGTTCCCATAGGCGAAGAGGAATGGACGGACCCCGGCTTCTACGAGAATACTTATTTTGGAAACTATCAGTTTTCTCCTGCAGGAAAGCTGTACGGTGTAGAATATTACAACTATGAGAACTATGGTGACCCCAATAATTATGTCTATGAAAGCAAAAGCTCTCTGGTTTGTTGGGACATGGAAGGAAAACTGCAGTGGAAGAATGAGCTTACCTCCAGTGCCAATGGAGCAGAGGAAAGCTGGCTGAATCAGCTGATTCCCATGAAGGATGGTTCTTTGTATGCCATCTTTTCAGGAAATGGAGATTCCCGTAGCAAAATGCTGATTAAGGAAGACGGTTCTATGGGGGAAAAGAAGCCCATCAATCTGGATACTACGAAGATTAACAATATGAGCGATATGGTAGCCGGTAAGGATGGTAAATTCCTGATTACTTATTATGATGAGGAATGGACCAATATGTATATTGCTACCTATGATCTGAACACAGATCAAATGTCTGAGGGAAAGGTACTGCCCAACACCTTAACCCAGCTCGGTTTTGACAGATTAATACCGGGTAATGATACGGATGTTGTATATTGCAATACCCAGGGTGTATGGTCTTATAATATCGGTGATGCAGAGCCTGTAAAGATAATGGATTATGTGAACTCCGATATCATGATTAATTATATGAGTAATCTTACTATTTTAGATGATGAGCATTTCCTGGGTGTGTACCATGGGGATGACTGGAGCAAGGTTTATACAGGTATTTTCACCAAGGTGGCTCCTGAGGATGTACCGGATAAGCAGGTATTGTCCATGGGTGGTTGGTATATTTCTTCCAGCATCAAAGCGGATATTATCGAGTTCAACAAGACCAATCCGGAGTATAAGATTATTTTAAAGGATTACAGCCAGTATAATACCAATGAGGATTATATGGCAGGTCGTACCAAGCTGAATAATGATATTATTACCGGTAACATGCCCGATATGCTGTATTTGAATTCAGATTTTGATATCAGTGCCTATGCTACCAAAGGATTACTGGCGGATATTGGGGAATTGATAGCTAAGGATGAGGAATTAAGTAAGGAAAAATATCTGACCAATGTATTTGATGCATATTCCATTGATGGAAAGCTGTACCAGCTGATTCCCAGCTTCTATGTACAGACCTTCTTAAGTCATCAGGATATTGTAGGTGATGTGGATAACTTAAGCATCAGTCAGATGCAGGAGATTGCATCCAAGCAGGATAATGCAAAAATCTTCCAGTATATTACCCGGGATAGTTTTATGTACTATATCTTTACCTATTGCGGAAGAGACTTTGTAGATCCTGCCACCGGTACTTGTAATTTCGATTCCAAGGAATTTATCAATCTATTAGAATTTGCCAAGACGCTGCCTGCAGAGTATTCCTATGATGAGGAGGAAAATTACGATTATCAGACCCAGTATATGGGCGGAAGAGTGCTTCTGGGAGATTTCTCAGTGACCAATTTCCAGCACATTGCTTATACCTTGAACGGATTATTTAGCGGTAAAGCGAATTTTAACGGCTTCCCTCTGACAGAAGGCTCCAAATCCGTATTGTTCTCCGGCGAGTCCTATGCAATATCTGCTAAGAGCGGTAATATTGATGGTGCTTGGAGCTTCTTGCGTCAGTATATGACCAAGGAGGGACAGGAGAAACTGGAATGGTATCTGCCTGTTATGGAATCAGTATTGGATGCGAAGTCTGTAGAGGCAACCCAAAAACCTTACTGGACTGACGAGTTTGGAAATAAGCAAGAGTATGATAATACCATGTATGTAAACGGAGAGGAAATTGTAATTCCCCCTTTGAGTCAGGAACAGTTAGATGAGTTGATGAATTTCATTAAGTCTGTGGATACTGCCGGTTATAACAATACGGAGATACAGAATATTGTGACCGAAGATGCGGCTGCATTCTTCAACGGACAAAAAACTGCTCAGGAGGTTGCAACCATTATCCAGAGCCGTGCACAGATTTACGTGGATGAAAACAGATAATGAGAATCAGGTAAGCAAAGAAGGGATACCCGGCGGGTATCCCTTCTTTATAAGGTAATATCAATTCCATGACGGCGTAGGTACTCCGGCAGATTCAGTTCCTGACCGTGGTCCCGTAGCCAGTTTTTGTATTGCTTATATTCCGGCATAATATATGCTACCAGATGCCAGAAATCTTTGGAATGATTCATATGTGTCAGGTGGCAGAGCTCATGTACTACTACATAATCCAGTACTCCGGGTGGGGCAAAAATCAGCCGATAGTTAAAGGAGAGAGTCCCTCTGGAGGAGCAACTGCCCCAGCGGCTTTTTTGATCCCGTATGGATAGGGTAGAATAGGAAGTACAGATACCTTCTAACGGGCTTTGCTTCATTTGAGCGATATAAAATTGTACCCGGGCAGTAATTTGCAGACGGGCCTTTTCACGGTAGCGGCGTTCCAGTACCTTTAGTCGCTTGGTTTCAGCTTCTGTTAGGTAAATAATATTACCTGCCGGACAACAGGCTGTGGAACTGGTTGGATAAGCAGTGGACATAAGAAGTCTCCCGTATTATAATATCTTAAAAACAAATTCTTATAGGTATTATAATAAAATCAGCGTAAAAAAGAAAGTTTTTCCCGAAGAGAGAATTACCGAAAGGGATGGGATTAGATGATCAAGGAGTGCAGTATGGGTGGAAAATGTATTATTATAGGTGCCGGTGATTTGACCATAGGAGATTTTCCTGTGGGGGAAGAGGATTATATCATTGCAGTGGATGGGGGGCTTAGCTATTGTGGTGTGCTTGGCTTGGAGCCGGATTTGATTTTGGGCGATTTTGATTCTGTAAATGAACAGGAGCGGGAGGCCATTAGGACGCTGAAGGAGGAGATTCCTGACCGGATTGTAGAACTGAAGCCGGAAAAGGATGATACGGATATGCTGGCGGCATTGCGTATCGGATTGGAAAAGGGCTTTGATACCTTTCACATCTATGCAGGTACCGGCGGACGACTGGACCATACCCTGGCCAATATCCAATGCCTACTCTTTTTAAAGCGTAACGGGGCAACCGGATATTTGATTGATGGAAATGGAATGATTTTGGTAATCAGTAATGAGAAGGTCAGTTTCCGGGAGCAGATGGAAGGATATATGTCCCTTTTTGCACTTGGCGGGGAAGCAAAAGGAGTAACCATTGAGAACATGAAGTATGAGCTACAGGGCTATACCATGACCAATGATTACCCCATCGGAATCAGTAATGAATTTGTTGGAAAGACTGCCTCTGTCACCGTAGAAGAGGGTGATGTGGTATGCATCCTTCAGTATTAGGTGTAGCTTCTGTCCACATCAATGACCACAAAGTGATTAGGGTGGGTAGCAGATAAGGTTTCTTGGATAAGCTGGGTAATCTGGGTATCCGAATAGGTGAATTTGTAAGGCACTACCACATCAAAGATTAAATTGGTGTGTGTAGGGCCTTTTACTATGCGGAAATCGTGGAGTGTCAAACGCTCGTCAATCCCCCGAATCAGCGTCTGCATAAAGGATTTTAACTGGGCCGTTTCCTCATCGTCCACACAAACCGGGTCCATATGGATGACTGCACTGCAGTGTAAGGTGTCTTTCAATTCGTGTTCAATCATGTCAATCATATCGTGCAGGGATAGAATATCACCGTCTGCAGGTACCTCGGCATGGAGGGAAATAAGTACCCGGCCGGGACCATAATTATGTACAATCAAATCATGGATACCGATAACTCCCTCATTGGCCATAACGATATTGGTAATGGCCTGAACAAATTCCGGGTCCGGTGCCTGCCCCAGTAGGGGATTTATGGTCTCTTTGGCTGCATTGATACCGGCAAAGCAGATAAAGAGTGCCACCAGTAGACCGCAATAACCATCAATCTGTATATGGGTGAAATGGGACACCAGGGTGGCAATCAATACAACCGTGGTAGCGATGCAGTCGCTTAAGCTGTCAGTGGCAGTGGCCAGCATGGCCGCAGAGTTGATTTTCTTTCCGATATTGCGGTTGTAAAAGGCCATATACAGCTTTACCAGAACAGACGCAATTAATATAATGACGATGACGGCAGAGCACTCCAGTGGTTCAGGATGCATAATCTTGTTTATGGAGCTTTTTAAAAGCTCATAGGCCATGAATAAAATAAGCATGGATACCAATAAACCGGAGATATATTCTACCCGACCGTGTCCGAAGGGATGGTCCGGGTCCGGCTTTTGGGAAGCAATTTTAAAGCCCAACAAGGTAATCACAGAGGAGCCTGCATCGGACAGATTGTTAAAGGCATCTGCGGTAATGGCAATGGAACCGCTTAGGAAACCGGCCAGGAATTTGCCTGCAAATAGGAGAATATTGAAAACAATTCCCACAAAGCCACAGAGCACTCCATAGGATTGACGTACTGCCGAATCATGAATATCTGTTTGATTTTTAATGAAAAGCTTGCTCAATAATGTAATCATAGGACTCCCTCTAATGAAAGGTAATTGTATTTTCTTTTTATTATATTCTAATTCTTTGGAAAGGAAAATACAATGAAAAGATATGCGAACTTAACTATTGCACCAAAGTGGTTTTACGTGTATAATTTTAAGCTGAATGGCAACAAGCATAAGTATTATGCTTAAGATAATAGAGAAACGAGGTAAAAGGATATGAGCAAGAAACCGGTAGTTTTGATGATTTTAGACGGCTACGGATTAAATGAAAAGTCCGAAGGAAACGCTGTAGTACAGGGCGCAACCCCTGTCATGGATAAATTAATGAAGGAGTGTCCCTTTGTAAGAGGCAATGCCAGCGGTATGGCAGTAGGTCTGCCTGACGGCCAGATGGGTAATTCTGAAGTAGGCCACCTGAATATGGGTGCCGGACGTATTGTATATCAGGAACTGACCAGAATCACCAAGGAGATTATGGACGGTACTTTCTTTGAGAATCCTGCACTGCTTCAGGCAGTGGAGAACTGTAAGAAGAATAACAGTGCCCTGCATTTTATGGGACTGTTATCCGATGGGGGTGTACACAGCCACAATACCCATTTGTACGGCTTGTTGGAGTTGGCAAAGAGATATGGTCTGGAGAAGGTATATGTACACTGCTTCTTAGACGGTCGTGATACTCCTCCTGCAAGTGGTAAGGAGTTTGCTCAGCAATTAGCTGCAAAGATGGAAGAAATCGGTGTAGGTAAGATTGCTTCCGTAATGGGTCGTTACTATGCAATGGACAGAGATAACAATTATGATAGAGTAAAGCTGGCTTATGATGCTATGACCAAGGGTGAGGGTCTCACCGCAGCATGTGGTATTTGTGGTATTCAGGCAAGCTATGACAAGGATGAGACAGATGAGTTTGTAAAACCCACCGTAGCACTGGAGGGTGGTAAGCCTGTAGCAGTAGTAGAGGATGGAGACTCTGTAGTATTCTTTAACTTCCGTCCCGATAGAGCAAGAGAAATTACCAGAGCCTTCTGCGATGATGATTTCAAGGGCTTTGACAGAGGTGCACGTAAGGATATTACCTTTGTATGCTTCTCCGATTATGATGGCACCATTCCTAATAAGGAAGTGGCATTCCACAAGGTGGCAGTGACCAATACCTTTGGTGAGTGGCTGGCTGCCAATAACATGACCCAGGCCCGTATTGCTGAGACCGAGAAGTATGCTCATGTGACCTTCTTCTTCAACGGTGGTGTGGAGACTCCCAATGCAGGCGAGGATCGTATTCTGGTAAATTCCCCCAAGGTAGCTACCTATGATTTGAAGCCTGAAATGAGTGCTTATGAGGTATGCGATAAGCTGACTGAGGCAATTCGCAGTGATAAATATGATGTGATTATCATCAACTTTGCAAACCCTGAT
>JAFUKS010000252.1 GCA_017473445.1 Lachnospiraceae bacterium | reverse complement strand
TCGCAACGGATAGCTTCTCCAGCTGCAAGACCCCTGTCGAAACCTTGACTAGCCCTTATTCAATTTACATGATTACTATATCTGATTTTGCCCTTTCCGTCAACTAAACTGACAGTTTAATTTTTACCATTATTTTTACAAATTTTTCACCTTGAATTCCTTCTCGGCTTCTCTTCTCTGGTCCTTCTTGGCAATATCCTGACGCTTGTCATACAGCTTCTTACCGCGGGCCAGGCCGATTTCAACCTTTACCCGGCCTTCCTTGAAATACACCTGCAAAGGTACCAGGGTATAGCCCTTTTCTGCCACCTTACCCTGCAATTTATTAATTTCATAGCGGTGCATCAACAGCTTCTTCACACGTAGCGGGTCTTTGTTGAAAATATTGCCCTTCTCATAGGGACTTACATGCATACCATATACAAATACTTCCCCATTTTCAATACGGATAAAGGATTCCTTGATACTGCATTTTCCCATACGCATGGACTTCACCTCTGTGCCGTGGAGGGCCACCCCTGCCTCGTAGGTCTCGTCTATGAAATAATCATGGAATGCCTTTTTATTATTGGCTATTAATTTCTTAGTTTCTCTCTCTTTTCCCATAATATGCTCCTTCTATCTGAATCATCTGCACATATGTATTTCAGCAGGGTGTCAGCGATTTTCCATGTTTTATCTGATACCCCGCTACTTATTCATTTTCCGACTGTTTATTCGGTCTCACTATCCTCATCGGCACCTACCAGCCCAAAATCAATGGTCTTCAGCATCCGGTCACATCCCAGTACACGGATGCGTACAGGCATGCCCAGCTTGTAGGTCCTGCCGGTGACCTCTCCCACCATTTCATAGGTACTTTCATTGTAGTAGAAATAGTCCCCGGGTAATCTGGACACGTGTACCATACCCTCCACCGTATTAGGCAACTCCACATAAATACCCCAGCCGGTGACACCGGATACCACACCGTCAAATACCTGACCGATGCGTTCCTCCATATATTCTACCTTTTTCAGTTTATCCGTCTCCCGCTCTGCCTCATCCGCACGACGTTCCATGGCAGAGGAATGCTGTGCTACCTCGGGCAATATCTCCCGATAATGAGCCAGCCGCTCTTCCTTCAATCTACCCCGTAGCTGCTCCTTGATAATCCGATGAATCTGCAAATCCGGATAACGACGGATGGGAGAAGTAAAATGACAATAATACTGGCATGCCAGACCAAAATGTCCGCTGCTCTCCACACTGTATTTGGCCTGCTTCATGCTACGCAGCACCAAACGGCTAATCATGGCCTCCTCTGGGGTACCTGCCACCTTGGACAAAAGCTTTTGCAGCTCCTTGGGGTGCACTTCTTCATTTCCTATTTTAGCACCATTTCGGCCCATTGACTTCATATAATATCCAAGATTATTGATAAATAAGGACAATTTCTGGATTTTTTCCGCATCAGGTACGCCATGCACACGGTATACAAAAGGCAGCTCCTGCCAGAAAAAGTGCTCTGCCACGGTCTCATTGGCCGCCAGCATAAAGTCCTCAATAATCATATTAGAGGTCTGACGTTCATAGGGCTTAATCTCCAGAGGATGTCCTTCCTTATCCAAAATAATCTTACACTCCGGGAAATCAAAATCTACTGCACCACGTGCTTTACGTCTTTCTCTCAAAATAGCAGACAGTTCCTTCATCTCCTGAAAAAGAGCTACAAAATCCCGATACTGAACATAATCCGGTTCCCTATTTACAATATCCTCGTCCTCTAAAATTGCCTGCACTGCCGTGTAGGACATACGCTTGTCCACCCGAATGACGGATTCTACGATTTCGTAATCTACCACTTCTCCGACACAGTTGATTTTCATCAGGCAACTGAGACTCAGACGATCCACTCCTGCATTCAAAGAGCAGATACCGTTGGATAATGCATGGGGTAGCATGGGAATCACTCTATCCACCAGATATACACTGGTACCTCGCTTTAACGCCTCCCGGTCCAGGGCAGAATGCTCCTGCACATAGTTGGTCACATCCGCGATGTGTACTCCTAAATGATAGAAAGCCCCTTCCTTGTGAAGGCTCACTGCATCGTCCAAATCCTTGGCATCCTCTCCATCAATGGTGACCATCACCACATCCCGCAAATCCCTGCGACCTGCCCGGTCAGCTTCCGATACCTCCTGGGATACCCGCTCCACCTGGTTCATAATCTTCTCGCCAAATTCCACCGGTAGCTCATAGCCCCGGACAATGGACATAATGTCCACCCCTGGATCATTCACATGGCCCAGAATCTCTATGATACGTCCCTCAGGACTCTTGTTCTCATTACCATAATCGGTGATTTCCACCACTACCTTGTGACCGTTTACTGCCCCCTTACTATGTTCTATAGGCACAAAAATATCCGAAGACAGTTTTACAATATCAGGAATCACAAAGCCATAATTCTTTTTTCCACTCCGGTCATAGGTCCCTACAACTGTAGTAATACTATGACTGATAATCTTTACCACCTGGGCCTCCTGCCGTTTCCCCTGCCTACCGGGCAAAAGGGCTACCTGCACCAGGTCCTTATGAAAGGCACCGTTTATCTTATCCTCCGGAATATATAAATCCTCTTCCTGACCTTCTATTTCTACAAAACCAAAGCCCCGGGCATTGCTGATAAAGGTACCAATCAACAGCTTGCCATTGTTCTTCATGAACTTTCCTTTGGAAGTCAGCATCAGCTTCCCTTCTGCCAGCAGCTCCTGCAATACCTCCCGCAGTTCCTCCCGGTCTTCCTTGGCTACCTGAAGAAATACTGCCAACTCCTTCTCCTTCATGGGGACATAGAGAGGATCCTTCACAAGGTCGCAGATTACTTTTTTTCTTTTTTCTCTCATATCCATATTTACCTCAAAAAAAGAAAAACACTCTTTAGCAAAGAGTGTTTCCTGTCATTTAAAATACATTCAAATTAAGTACTGCTGCAAGGACGACGAATAAGATAGCCAAAACCTTTGTAATCTTGGATAAAAGTCCCTCCATGGAACGTCCTTTATTCTTACCCCAGTAACTCTCTGCGGCACCGCTGATGGTACCAAGTCCTGCGGACTTACCTTCCTGCATCAATACAGACACTGTCAGTGCTATGCAAACCAATATAAAAATAACTGTTAAAACAATTCTCAATGCTCCCATTTATCACACCTCCTAATGTCAAGCAGAAATTATCATAACATAAAGCCCCGATAATTTCAACTACTTTTTCTCATGAAAGTAAAATATTGCCAGCATATTCCTACCTGCCACATCTTACCTTTACATAAACAGACACAAAAGAATCGGAATAAAAATGGCCGGCACGTAATTCATCACCCGAAGCTTGGTAATTCCCAGCATATTTAAGGCCAGGCCAATGATAATCACACTACCAACACAAGTCATTTCTCCAATGACTCTATCCGTCAGAAAAGGGGTAATCCATTGTGCCAACAGCGTAATGCTTCCCTGATATAACAATAATAAGGCAGCTGAAAAAATCACACCCACTCCCAATGAGGATGCAAAAATAATTGCTGCCACAAAGTCCAGCATAGATTTATTAAAGAGCATTTCATGATTCCCCTGCAAACCACTTTGCAAAGAACCTACAATGGCCATGGCACCTACACAAAATAACAGGCTGGCGGTTACAAAGCCCTGGGCAATGGACATCTGCTTCTCCTGTCCTTCCTTCCTCTGAAAACGTTTTTCCACCCAGATGCCCAGTCCATTGACCTTACCTTCCAGGTCCAGTAGCTCTCCCAGTATAGTACCTGCCACCATGGAAATAATTAATATCAAAGAATTTTCTCCTTTTAAGGACCCACTGATTCCCAAAAATAAGGTGCACAGCCCCAATCCCTTCATTAATGTATCCGCCATTTTTTCAGGGAGTCCCTTTTTCAGTAACAGTCCCAACAAACCGCCCAGAATCACGGCTCCCGTATTTACCATTGTACCTAACATTAGTTTATCCACCTTTTCTACAGTTATCCCTATCGCCTTTACCGCACTTCTCTATCATCTGTCACACAAATATACTTCAGCAGAACATCTACCATATTAAAACGGGGCGGATTCCTCCGCCCCATCCTAAATACAGACTATCTGCACACAAAACACAATTCTTATTTCTTAATCAACAGAGACTTACCGGTCATTTCTACAGGCTGCTCCTTGCCCATAATCTGAATCAGAGTAGGAACAATATCTGCCAGACAGCCTTCCTCTCTCAAGGTATATGCCTCATCGTAATTTACCAGAATAAAAGGTACCTGATTGGTGGTATGTGCAGTAAAGGGAGCACCGGTCTCGTAGTCTACCAGCTGCTCTGCATTACCATGGTCAGCACAAATGAACATTACGCCGCCTACTTCCTTCACAGCATCCACAGCCTTACCTACACACTCATCCACTGCCTCTACAGCCTTGATAGCAGCTGCTTCTACACCGG
>JAFUKS010000251.1 GCA_017473445.1 Lachnospiraceae bacterium | reverse complement strand
CTTATCGTAAGAGTGGATCATCTTGTTTCATCTCCTCGTCCATAATCTGCGTAATATATAAATCTCCCCGTTGGCGCTTATTTCGTTCCACATTGAAATATTCCCGTCGGGCGGTTTGGTCACGCAACATTTTTTTAGCATACCATTCACTACTGTCTGCAATTTCGCTACCAATAAACCGGATACGGTCAAAGGCGGCTTTACTTTTAAGAACAAACTGTTGACTCAGCTTGCCCAGATGCATGGCGTTATTCAGCTGACGGTAAGAAATGGTACCGTTGATAAAATCTTGTGCAAAAGAAAAATAGCTGTCGTTGGCACGATAACCAATGATAATATCATAGTGTTCATAATCAATAGCAAAATTAGCAAGTAGGTATTCTTTTGCTTCCAATGCCAGACCGGAGGGAACGTCAAATTCCCTGTTTTGCAAAAGAATCGTGAGCCAATGCAGGATGCAGTACTCCGGTGCGTTCAAATCTAAAATCCGTAAGCCATCACAATCTATCTCATAACAGTTGGCATAGCCATCCTGTTCCTTGCCAACGCCCCATTCTTTTGCCATTTCAAGGCTGTTGGTGCAATAAAATCCCAGACCGTAATCATTATATGGCTTACCATATCCAAATAAAGGTGTCTCAATTATTTTCGAGGAACCATGAAAGAGTTTCTGAATCATATACATATCATCTCCATTTCTTACTTATAGTATACTCCCAAAGGAGTACAGTTTCAATATTTATAAATAAAAGATTTTTCTTTTGATACAGAATCATGTAAAATAGATATATACAAAGTACATATAGACCAATCACTTTCTTTTAGATAAGGAGGGTTTTGCAAATGATAAAAAAACGTATCTTGTCAGTGCTGATTTGTTGTGTGCTTATGTTGGGCTGTGTGGGCTGTGTGGGCTGTGGTTCTGCTTCGGAGGATACCGCAAAGGAGAACCATCAGATTGTTTCGTCTGATGCCGCAACCCAGTCCGATGAGGCGGAAATATCCTGGGAAGAGGAATTTTTCGTATCCCGCACGGATGAGCGGGCCAGAACCAATACCATATCTGCGGAGATGAAAGAGCAGGCAAAGCAGATGGAAGCGGCTTCTTATCAGAAATTGCCCGATTGGTATGGTACCAGTCCCAATGGTAAGTACGAGTTTGGTTGGACCTGTGATGGCGTAAAGCCCTACTATGAAGAGGTAATGGTGCAGGAAATGGCAGCAGAAGGCTTTAATTTCATCCGTGTTCCATTGGATACCCGGTTGTTTTTTGCCAAGGATACCTCACAGGGAGCGGGACCGCACTTTAGAGGAAACAGTGATAATGCCAATTTAAAGGAATTAGAGAATCTGGATGAGTTGATTTCTTGGTGTATACAGTACGGTATTCATGTATGCCTGGATGTACACAATACCCCCGGTGGATACATGATTGGTGGGGACGAGGAGGCATCCCGGGAGCTTTTGTTTACCGAGGGAAGTGATGAGGAGCAGATGTTTTTTGACTTCTGGGATATGATTTCTGCCCGATATGCAGATGTATCCACCAATGCATTATCCTTTAATTTGTACAATGAGCCGCCCCGTTTTCTGGAAGAGGAACAGTATGTCCATTTTGTGAAAAGGGGAATTGAGGTAGTACATAGTTATACCTCAGACCGATTGATTTTTGTAGATATGCTGGATTATGCCCATGTGCCTGTAGAGGGCCTGGTAGGGGAGCCGGTGGTGCAGACCTTCCATTTTTATGAACCCACCTCCTTTACCCATGCAAATTTTGATTTATATGCCGGAATCAACAGGACAGCTCCCATTCTTGTGAGTTATCCCATATTACCCATCAGCTGTGCTTTGCAGGATGAGGATTCCTACAAGATTTCCGGAGATTTTCCTAAGGATACGAAGCTTGTAATGTATATGGCTATGGGAAATATTGGCGGTACGTTTAGCATAAAGGCTGACGGTGAAGAGATTTATACCCGGGATATTTCAAGGGAACTGATTGAAGAGGCCGGAATCGGCATGACCACGGATGACTATGGAACCACAGTATTTAATAGCTATGAATCGGAAGCGGATCCATTGCGGTTGGAATGCACGTTGGCGGAGGATGCAAAGCAGATTGAGTTTTGCTATCGGCACGAAAATCCGGTTTTAATATGGCTGGAGCTGAATAATCTGGTAGTATCTACACCCAATTACCGCACGGCACTGGATGCACAATGGATTGATGGGGTGGAGCTGCCGGTTACAGATGCAATCATTGATGAAAGCGGACGGGTTACGCTCAGACAGGATTTATCAGAATATGAACAGGGCTATCAGCTAATAGAAGATACCTTTCAGGTGTACCATGAATTTTCCCGGCGTACCGGCGTACAGGTGATGTTGCAGGAATTTGGTGCTATGTACACCAATGATGTAAATTGTGTAGCGGATTATTTTGATGATGTCCTTACGGTGTGTGACAAATATGGTTTCTCCTGGAGTATGTGGAATTATGATGGAGGAGATTTCTCTTATGTGGTTTTGGATGATATTTATCGCCGCAGGGGGGCCACTTATGAGGAAGTAAATCCGGGACGCTATGTTCCGTTAGAGCTGCGGAAGGTATTTCAGAAGCATATGCAAGGCTTGTAAAAACATAATATCAATGATACCATAAGAGTATGCTTTCATGGCATACTCTTTTTTCATGAGCAATCGCTCAATTATTTCAAGACAAGACAATTTATTTATAGGAGGTACAGATTGAACGAGTATAAGGAAATTACAGAAACAACCATCAAAAATCTTATATATGTGATTCGGGGACAACAAGTAATGTTAGACAGCGATTTAGCAATGCTGTATCAGGTGGAAACAAAAGTACTTAATCAGGCGGTAAAAAGAAATATAGCAAGATTTCCGGAGAAATTTCGTTTTCAGCTAACGGAAATAGAATTACTAAACTTGAAATCACAATTTGTGACTTCAAGTTTACAAGAAGACGCTTTGAGGTCACAATTTGTGACCTCAAAAGGTAAAGGTGGAAGAAGATATTTTCCATATGCTTTTACGGAACAAGGTATCGCGATGCTTTCAGCTGTATTAAGAAGTGATGTGGCAATACAGGTCAGTATTCAAATTATGGACACTTTTGTTGCTATGCGTCGATTTATAGCAAGCAATGCATTGATGTTTGAGAAAATTAACGAACTAGAAGTTAAACAATGGGAATTCCGGAAAAGTACCGATGAACGATTCGATAAAATATTTCAATACATATCGGAGCAAGAGGAAATATCACAAAAAATATTTTTCGCAGGGCAAATATATGATGCTTTTAGTTTACTGATTAGTTTGGTAATGAAAGCAGAGGAAAAAATATTATTGGTAGATAACTATGTGGCGATAGAAACACTGAATATATTGGCGAAGAAAAAGTCGGATGTAGCGGTGACTATTTATACATCCAAGAAAACAAGGTTATCAGATATAGATATTATTAACTTTAATAAACAGTACCCTTCATTGGAAGTGAGATATACAGAAGAATTTCACGATAGATTTTTGATAATAGATAACACGCAGATATATCATATAGGTGCGTCAATTAAAGATGCAGGCAAGAAGTGCTTTGGTATTAATGTGATAGAGGATAGAAAGGCAATCAAAGATATTATAGAATATATTATTACCCAAGCTGAGGTAAAAAAAGAAGCCTTGCCACTGTGACAGATGAACAGGCCTCTATTTCTCTGCTTTTAAAGCATACGTAGCACCCCAGTGATCCAGTACCTCCACAGAAGTAAATCCTGCCCTGAGCAAGACTCTTAGGGTGCCATGTAGTTTTGGTTTTTCTCGTCCAATCGATCCGTACCCTTTTTGTAAATGGTAATGATGCGCTCCCGGTCTCCGGGTCTGCTGCAAGCCAGCTCCCATACCTGGGTGTTTTCCATAATCTCCCGAACCGTATAGAAGACTCCCTTTTCCGTCATGTAGTATCCACTTGAGCCCGATTCATCGGTCCAGATAATAGCACTTCCCTTCATCCAGCCAAAGCTGAGGACGATAGCAAAAACAGCAATATAATAGATGCTGAAGGTAAATAACAAATTTGACATTAATGCAAGGGATGCTACATAAAAAAGCACCAACAGGATACACTGCCGCCAGAAACGGATACCAAAGACTTTTTTGGTCATGCCTGTATATTTTTTACGGTAATAAATCTGTACCAGAGTATACATTTCACCCATTGCCAGTATAATCACCGCCAAAATACCACAGACCCAATCTATTTTCTGATAGGTGGGGGTGTGGAACTGTATTTGCTGCCAGTAGCCGCAAAGGTAAAAGAAAAGAGCATTGAGTACTGCTGCTACCAAAAATATCGTTGCTTTTATTGTTTTATTCATAATTCATCCTCCTGTTGTGGCTGGTTTTTACACGTTCTATTACATGTTTTCCACAGTAAGTGGTACTGCTATTAGATGCTGTTATCTCGTCTGCAGTTTGACGGATAGTTTGTAGTAGCAGTGATTTGTTATTGGGGGGGTCTATACTTATTGATAGTTTCATCACTCCATACATGGACCTCAATATATCGTTCCGGTCCATACTTACCGTCATCGTTCCAATCTTGGGGAAGCCCATACTTTTCTATGATTTCCAGAATTTCCTCATAGGTGTAGAGCTTTTTCCGATATTCTTTACCATCATTGATGGTAGGACTGAAGGTGGGCATGGAGTCGCCATAGGTAAAGGATACCTTCCGCAGGTCAAATTCCTCAATAGGTATTTTCACATAAGCGCTGTTCTCATACCAGGTACTTAGCCAGGGACTATGCTCCACCACCAGGTAGTGGGGAGTGGTACGCTCCATGATGCCACCCTTTTTGGCAAATTCTGTGCGCAGTATCTGTTCGCAATTATGACGATATTCCACATATTTATCGTGGCGTTGGGCGCACTGAGTATTGGGTTTGGTTTTCTTAATGTTTTCCAGTAGTGCCCGGGCTTCCTCCCGGGGCAATTCTGCCAGATTTACAAAGGGTCCCACTGAGGCATCGTAATAATGATATAAATACATTGTTGACCTTCCTATTATCTCCAAATTCTACATCTTCCATTATAAATCCAATTGTGCTAAAATAACAACGTTAATTTCATATCAGAATATTTAAGGTGTCGGAGGGTGGCGTCAGTCGTCCGGTCCGATGAAAAGGGAAGCAGGTGCAAGTCCTGCACGAACCCGTCGCTGTAAGAGAGGAGTTTTCCTTCAACCACAACCACCAGGTATAAGTCACTGAGGCCCGTAGCGTCTTGGGAAGACGAAGGAAAATGAGGATACTTAAGTCAGAAGACCTGCCTTAAATAAGTACGAAGAAACCACGTGGATTTGGTTTGTACCGATGCAGGAAATAGCTTTTGTATAAGGCTTTTTTGTGATGCTGGTACTCCCCGGATTTCTTTTCCGGGGAGTTTTCGTTTTCTATTGAAAGAGACAACATTTTTCAAAAGAAAGGAAGAAAAACATGGCAGAAAATGCAAAAAAAAGTAACAAAAAGGTAGTCATAGGCGCGGTGGTGCTGGTGGCTGTAATTGCAGTATTTGCAATTATTTATGCAGTATTCGGAGCGAAGACTGTGGAAGGAAGTAAGGAGATTACCATTACCGTAATCAATCAGGAGAAAGAGGCTGTCACCTATGAGCTTCAAACAGATGCAGAGGTGCTCAAGGAGGCCATGGATGAGGCCAAGGAGCAGGGACTTACCTATTCCGGCAGCGATGGCCAGTATGGATTTGCAGTAGATACGGTAAATGGAGTAACCGCAGATTTTAATACCAGTTCCTCCTATTGGTCCTTTTATGTAAATGATACTTATTGTAATTATGGTATCAGCAGTCAGCCGGTGGTAGATGGAGATGCCTTCAAAATCGTATATGAAGTATACGTAGCAGAATAAATCTATGGAAAAAGAAAAGAGGAACCGATTACAATTGACCATACGGGATATCACCATTATTGCACTGATGGTGGCTATTATTGAAGTGTGTAAGATATCCATGAGCTTCCTGCCCAATATAGAGCTGACCACCTTCTGGTTGATTCTATTCACTTTGTTTCTGGGTAGAAAGGTAGCTTTTTTGGTACCGGTTTTGATACTGATTGAAGGAAGTATGTTCGGCTTTGGTCTATGGTGGGTGATGTACCTTTATGCCTGGCCATTGCTGGTGTTTATTTCGTATCTGTTTCGAAAGCAGGAGTCTGTCTGGTTCTGGAGTATTTTTTCCGGATTTTTCGGATTGTTTTTCGGAGCACTTTGTTCCATTCCGTATTTTTTCATAGGAGTAGCCGGAGGAGGAATCCTAAATGGATTATATGCGGCCTTTACCTGGTGGGTGGCTGGTATTCCCTTCGACTTGATACATGGCATTGCCAATTTTGTATATCGTTATGACAGCGTTCAAACCGGCCAGTGAGTTATTTGCCTATCCACCCCGATTCTTTGTGCGGAATCCCACACTGGATAATTTTATGAACCTGTTTCAGGT
>JAFUKS010000250.1 GCA_017473445.1 Lachnospiraceae bacterium | reverse complement strand
TTATCTGGATGGTAAGGCAACCGGCAGACAGTACGGTACTTACGTGGGAGCGGAAATTCCTGACCATGCCCGTAGGGTACTGGGGCTGTCTGATAAAAGAGAAGATACCTTTATCGGCGGCACTTCCATGGGCGGTTTCGGAGCTATTCACACGGGGCTGTTTTTCCCGGAGAGATATGCAGGTATCTTTGGCATGTCTTCTGCATTGATTATGGATTTTGTGGCAGAAAAGGAGGCCAGCATGGCACATGGTATTGCTAATCAGGAATACTATGATTTGATGTTTGGTCCGGCAGAGGAGCTGCTTACCGGAACCAATGACCCGAGAGTGTTGTTGCGACGGTTGAAAGCCCGGGGGGGACAGATTCCCCGCATGTATATTACCTGTGGCACGTCGGATTTTATGATTGAGCAGAGTAGAGCCTTTGACCGGTTTTTGACAGAACTGGAGGTGCCCCACACATATGTGGAAGGAGAGGGCGCTCATAATTTTGAGTTTTGGAAACCTCAAATGGAGCATGCTATATGCGGCGTACTGGGAAAGTAAGGGGTAACAAGGATGGATAAAACTCTTTGGTACACAAAGCCCGCTGTGCAGTGGGAGGAGGCACTTCCCCTGGGGAATGGCAGAATGGGGGCCATGATTTCCGGAGAAGTATGCAATGAAAAAATACAAGTGAATGAAGAAAGTATGTGGTACGGCGGGTATGTGGATCGACACAATCCGGATGCCCACAGATTTTTGCCGGAGATTCGTAAATTACTTAAGGAGGGTCAGATACAGAAGGCCCAGCAAATGATGGGGCTGACGCTGACCGGTTGCCCAAACAGCATGCATCCCTACCAGACGCTGGGAGATATTTATTTGTATATGAGCGGCCCGGAGGTTATAAAGAATTATAAGCGTGCTTTGAATTTGAAACAGGCCATGGCTACCGTAGAGTATACCGGGGATGGAACGACCTACCGTCGGGAGATGTTTATTTCCTATCCGGCGGATTGCATGGTGATGAAGCTGGAGGCAAAGGGACGGAAAAAAATCAATCTCACTGCCCGGCTGGATCGTCAGAAGCAATTTGACGGTGTGGGGAGGGTTGGAAAGGATTGCATTCAGCTGTGGGGCAATCTGGGCCGCGGCGGTGCAGAATTTTCACTGTTATTGGCGGCAAAAACCGAAGGAGGTAATGTAAAGACCCTGGGAGAAAGCCTGATTGTGGAAAATGCTGACAGGGTATATTTGTACTTTAGAGGAGATACCACCCATCAATATAGTGCAGTGGAAAAGGCGGAATATGTGGCGTATATTGCGGAACGTCCCCTGGAGAATCTGCCGGAGCTGTGGAATGAATGGAATTATTATGAACAGCAGGAGTATCGCTATCAACAGGCATTGCGGCTGTTTTTGCTGCATAAACAGCTGACGGTTGTACGTAAGGCAATGGAGATGGACTATGAGCAGCTGAAGCAGGAACATATTGCAGACTACTCCGGCCTTTTTGACAGGATGGAGCTTCATCTGGAAGGGAAAGACCAAAGTATGCTTCCTACGGACGAACGTTTGGAGCAGATCGCCCAAAGGGAGGATTTGCAACTGGTAAATCTGCTTTTTGACTATGGCAGATATTTGCTCATTGCCTGTAGTCGCAGCCGGGGGTTGCCCGCTACCCTGCAGGGGCTTTGGAATAAGGATTTTCAGCCCCCTTGGGATAGTAAATATACCATCAATATTAACACAGAGATGAATTACTGGCCGGCAGAGCCCTGTAATCTGTCAGAATGCCATATGCCGCTGCTTCGTTTACTGAAGAGGGTGCAGAAGAGAGGACGGAAGACTGCCCGTGAGATGTATGGCTGCAGGGGCTTTGTGGCCCATCATAACACTGATATGCATGGAGATACGGTACCGCAGGATTTGTGGATTCCGGCTACCTATTGGCCCATGGGCGGAGCCTGGCTGGCTACCCATATCCGAACCCATTATCAATATACGCTGGATAAGGCCTTTTTGGCGGAGTATTACCCTGTACTGGCAGAGGCGGCGCTGTTTTTTGTGGATTATCTGGTGGAGGAGGATGGCTACCTGGTGACCAATCCTTCTGTATCTCCGGAAAATTCATACAGATTGCCCGGCGGTGAGACGGGAGCCTGTTGTGTGGGTGCCACTATGGATTATCAGATTTTACGGGATTTGTTTACCTTTTGCATAGAGTGCTGGAAGGAACTGGAGGAAGCCATAAACAGTGGGGATGTACGGTTGAAGGAAATCCTCTGGCAGGAGCTGTATCAGGTGCCTGATATGCCCATCCCCGAAGAATTGGTGGAGAAGATAGAGCAGATGCTGGAACAGCTGCCTCCTACCCGTATTGATTCCACGGGCCGGATTATGGAATGGATGGAGGAATACGAGGAACCGGAGCCCGGTCACAGACATATTTCTCATTTGTACGGTTTGTACCCGTCAGACCAGATTACGGTGGATGGTACCCCGGAATTGGCTGCGGCAGCAGAAAAGACCTTAAAGGAGCGTCTTGCCCATGGAGGCGGTCATACAGGCTGGAGCAGGGCGTGGATTATCAATCACTATGCAAAGCTCTGGCAGGGAGATGCGGCCTATGAGAATATCCGCAAGATGCTGGAACAGTCCACGTATCCCAACTTATTTGATAAGCATCCGCCTTTCCAGATTGATGGTAATTTTGGCGTTTGCTCAAGTATTGTTCAAATGCTGGTCCAAAGTACCCGCGAAAGAGTCATTTTGTTGCCGGCACTTCCCGGTGCATGGAAAAAAGGAGCTGTCCGCGGATTAAAGCTTGTGGGTGGTGCGATTTTGGATATGAGCTGGGAAAATGGAGAATTATTGCGGTTTTCCGTGACGGCATCTGTACCGGGTGATTTTTTGGTAAAATATCGCGAACAGGTTTTTTCCTTGCACTTAGAAACGGAAGAAAGTTTTTGCTACAGCAAGGAATGAGCAAAAGAGAGCATGATATAAGGAGCAGAAAAAGGGCTTTTTATGTAAAATGAGCATAATGGGTGAGAATTTGCTGTTATTTATAAACAAAATAACCAATTTTCACCCTAAGAGATTTAGAGAAGGCAAGAAATTTGCAGAATGGAGTAGAAATGCAAAGAAAGAGTATGATTATGAAACGGATATGCAGCTGTCTTGGTGCAGTAGCATTGGTGTTTTCCCTGACTGCCTGTTCCACCACAGGACCCGATGATGAAAAGGTAATCATTGTGGAAAAGGAAGAGGAACAACTGGTGTATAAGCTGACCGTGGCATCGGTGGGGGATGTGGTAAAGACAGAGCGTATCAAATGTACCTACCAGCAGATGAAGGACCAGGATGTGAGCTTTGCTTTAAACGGCAGAAGGGTAACAAAGGTATATGTAAAAGAAGGCGACATGGTTAAGAAGGGTCAGCTTCTGGCAGAGCTGGGTAGTGAAGATATCCGGAACCAGATGGATGACCTGGAGTATCAGATTGCCAGAAATAAAATGCTGCTGGAGCACAGCCAGATCAATGAGGACAATAATATTTCCCTGCTTTGGGCCAATTTGCTTTATTATCGAATGGGTTCCGAAAACAGCGTGAAGAGCCAGGTGGCAAATATGCAGCAGTCCGGCAGATATTACCGGGAAGATTTACAGGATAAGATCGGCTTTGATGAGCAACAGCTGGAGTCCTTACAGAAAACTGTAAAACAAAGCTCTGTATATGCCAATATGGATGGAACAGTTTCCTTTGTGAAAGAGAACCTGGAAGGTTCCACCTCCGAAAAGGATGAGGTGGTAATCTCTGTTATTGATAATACAGACTGTCTGTTTACTGTGGAAGGTGTAGAGTATGCAGACCGTTTTGAGGCAGATGATTTGCTGAATATGGATGTAATTTCCGGTACCGGAACTGGTGCTTATGTATTAAAGCCTGCCCATATGGAACAGTGGAAGGAGAAGCTGCTGTTCTCTATCGTAGAGCAGCCGGAGGGTATTTCTCCTGAAGTAGGTGCAATGGGCTATATGGCAATTGTGGTCGATAAGGTGGAAAATGCAATATGCCTTCCTTTGGAAGCAATACACACAGCTGAAGATAAGAGGTATGTATATGTGCTGGACGACGATGGTAACAGACAGCTTTTGTGGATTGAGACCGGTTTAGAAGGAGATACATCGGTGCAGGTGCTTTCCGGACTGTCAGAAGGGGATAAGGTGATACTGCGATGAAAATGAAAAGAATAATCAGTATTTTGCTGAGTCTGGGCTTGGCAGCATCCTTGGCCGGCTGCGGCAATGCAGAGGCAGTCATGGATTCTCCGGATGCAGTGACTCTTTTAGAGCCGGTGAATGCGGCAGTGAGCTCTGAGGTGGCAGCAGGCAGAAATATGTACAGTAATACTACATATTCTGCATATATTTTACCCCATGTGGTAGAGTACAGCTTTGATGAAAAGGTGACCTTTGACAGCTATGGTGCCTTCCCGGGAGAAGCGGTAAAGAAGGGCGATGTGCTCATTTATGCAGATTCCGATAAGATAGAAGAACAGATTGAAAAGATGGAAGAAACCATTGACAAGCAGGAAGAAAACCATGCGGAGTATCTGGAAAATGCAGAGGAAGAAATTCTGAAGCTGATGGATGCAACCAATTATTGGAAGGATGCGAAGGAATCCTATGAGGATATCAAATCCAAGACCTATCAGGAGGCAGGAATATCCGAGTGGGAATATGCACAGCTGAGAACTGCCAGCGGATATTATGATACCCAGGCCCAGAAGCTGTTAATCAAAGAGACAGAAAAGGCCCAGACCATTGCACTTTATGAGTTGGACCATGCGTACAATCTGGATAAGCTGAGAAAATTAAAAAATCAGAGCAAAGAATACAAGATTGTAGCGGACATGGATGGTTATGTAGTATCTATTACCGGCCTAAGCCAGGGAAATAGTGTAGAAAAGGGGCAAGCCATCATTGCGGTGGGCGATACCAACAAAAAGATTATTAAGTGTGACTATATCAATAAAGCCACTGCAGAAAAGGCACAGGAAATGTATGCCTTTGTGGACGGTAAGCGTTATGAGGTGGAATACCAGCCTATGGATGCAGAAGAATACAACCGTCTGAGTGCACAGGGAGAGAAGATTTATACAACCTTTATTGTGAATGATCCCGCAGATGAACTGGTGGTGGGAGATTTCGCAGTGATTAATGTAATCAATCAACGTAAGCTGGATGTGCTTTCTGTTTCCAAGGAGGCAATTCATAAGGATGAAAACGGATATTATGTATTCCGCTTTGAAAATGGCGAAAGTGTGTATACACAGGTAAAAACCGGAATGACCGATGGTGTTTACACGGAGATTCTGGAGGGTCTTGAAGCCGGTGATGTGATTCTTTCCGAAAACGCACATCAGCCCGGTACCCAGAAGGCCAAAGCCGGAAAAGGTACTTTCAGCACTGCTGTTGAGATAGAGGGCTCTATGGGCTATCCCGCTTCTACCCTGTTGAAAAATGAAATTGCCTATGGTACTGCTTATTTCGTAGAGTATTTGGTGGATGATTACCAGGTGATTAAGAAGGGTGATCCCCTCATGAAAGTCCGAGTGGAAGAGGATAAGTTGACCCTGGAAAGAAAAGAAAAGCAGCTTTTGAGAGCTCAGCAGCGTCTGGCGGATTTTGTGGCAGAGGGCGAAGATAAGGTAGATGAAGAAGTATTGGCAAGCAAAAAGGAAGCCATTGCGGATATTGAAGAGGATATTGCAGAGATTAAGGAAGATTTTGCTACCACTACCATTAAAGCCAACAGAGATGGTGTCATTGTATGGATGAGCGGACTGGAAGAAGATGATATCATGTGGAATGGCCAATATCTGTTCTATATTGCGGATGAAGACAATTGCTATGTGGAAGCGACCAATGAGAATTTCCTTTTGAATTATGGAAATGAAGTGACCATCAGCTACGAGAATAAGGAACAGCAGACCGTGACAGTACCCGGCAGTGTAGCCAATATTTCGCAGCTGGGTCTGAGCTCTGATTTGCATATGGAAGTAACCTTGGTGTTGATTCCTTCAGAATATATCACCGATATGGCAAGCAGCCTGTGGGGGGGTATGGGCAATTGGTGGAACAGAAACCGATTTACGATCAAAGCGGATGTGCGTGTGATGGATAATGTGGTGGTAGTTCCCAAAAAAGCGGTTAGAAGCGTAGGTGGAAAGACCTATGTGGATGTGGTACAGAAGGACGGAAGTGTAGTCAGCACCAGCTTTATCGCAGGTGGATTTGATACATCCAACTATTGGGTAATCGAAGGAATCGAGGAAGGAATGGAAGTATGCTTAGAGTAATGTTGCGTAAATGTTGGGCAAAACGATGGATGGTTCTGTGCCTGGTATTGGGAAGCATTTTGCTGATTGCAACAGTAGTCAGCTTTCCCATGTATCGTAATGCAGCCTTCGATAGAATGCTCAAGGATGAATTTCAAAATTATTTAACAGAGTATGGTGAATGGCCTGCCATGCAGGAAATGGTCATCATCTCCAAAAAGGAAAAAGACGGTGCCACCATGGCCCGTATAGAGAGCTTGCTGGATGGTATTTACCAACAGCTGGGTGTTACTGAAAAAAATAACATCGAATATTATAGTCTGGCCAGAGTAGGAGCAAAGTCTCTTATGAAGAATACGGAAGAGTTATATCTACGTTTGGCCTATATGAGTGATTTGCCGGAATATGCACAGATGATTTCCGGTGAAATGTATTCCGAAGATGGTCTGGCCGAAGATGGCAGTATTGAAGTGGTAATCAGCCAGCAGTGTATGGTTACCAGCGATTTGCTGATTGGAGAAACCATCGAGTTTGATGCCTTGAAGGGCGTGGACGGCAAAAAAATCCGCATGAAAATTGTAGGTGTCTTTGAGGAAGCAGACTCCAAGGACTTTTATTGGCAGGTAAGCCCGGATGCTATGGATAATGTATGTCTCATGAACGAGAAGCTGTTCCGCGAGTATTTTACCGGTGCCAATGCAGCGAAGTATACCATTACCTGCTCTTATTATTCGCTTTTTGAGTATGAGGATATCCAGGCTTCCAATGCGGCTCATATGATGAAAGAAATTAAGTATCTGACTGAGGAAAGCCCTTATCGTAGTGTTATTTCCCAGCCTGCATACCTGAATATTCTGGAGAGCTTCAGTGGCAAGCAGAATAAGATTGAAGCGACTCTGTTTATTTTACAGGTACCTGTACTGATTTTGCTGGGTGCCTTCCTGTTTATGATTTCCGGTCAGATGTATGACATGGAGAAAAATGAGATTTCCGTTATTAAGAGCCGAGGAAGCTCCAGCGGTCAGGTATTTCGGTTATATCTGTACCAGAGTGTGTTCCTGACTCTGATAGGTCTGGGTGGAGGTTTGCCTCTGGGCACCTTGTTCAGCCGGATTCTGGGTTCGGCGGAAAACTTTCTGGAGTTTGATATTACCAGAGAACTGAATATCCATATTACGACAGATGTGTGCCAATATGCAGCGGCAGCAGCGGCTATTTCCGTGCTGATTATGACTTTGCCTGCACTGAAGCACAGCCGTCTGTCTATAGTAAAGCTGAAACAGCAGAATGCATTAAAGCGCAAATCTCTCTGGGAAAAATTATTCCTGGATGTGATTTGTCTGGGCATTTCCTTATATGGTTTTTATTCCTTTTCCAAGAATCAGGACGCAATGGTACAGAGCGTATTGCAGGGTGAGTCCCTGGACCCCTTGCTTTACATTAGTTCTTCCCTGTTTATTGTTGGTGCGGGATTATTATTCCTGCGTCTGCAGCCCCTGTTGATTGGTTTGGTATACAATTTGGGCAGAAGATTCTGGAAGCCTGCAAGCTATGCATCCTTTATGGAAAATATCAAGAATGGCCGTAAGCAGCAGTTTATTATGTTATTTATGATTCTAACCATTTCTTTGGGTATGTATCACGCTACTGTAGCCCGTACCATTCTGGCCAATGCAAAACAGAATGCGGAATATTTGCAGGGTGCAGATATGATTATTCAGGAAAAATGGACGGATAACTCCAGCTTTGCATCCCAGAGTCAGGGAGATATTACACTCCAGTATGACGAGCCGGATTATTCCAAATATGCTACCTTAAAGAGTGCCCGGTCCTATACGAAGGTAATCTTTGATGACAGAGCGTATCTGAAGGATAAGAGCGATACCATTCCCGTGACTCTGATGGGTATCCATACCAGAGAATTCGGTGAAAATACATATGTGGAAAAAGAATTATTGGATAAGCATTATTATGAGTATTTAAATGAGCTGGCTGTGGTATCCAATGGAGTGCTGGTGTCCCGTAATTATGAGACCATCATGGGTATGAGAGTGGGAGATACCATTACTGTTTATAACAAGGATAATAAGAATATTACCTTGAAGATATTGGATTTCTTTGATTACTGGCCCGGTTATGCACCTACCAGCCTGGGACTGAATCCTGATGGTTCTGTAAGCCGTTCCGAAAATTACCTGATGGTGTCCAATATTTCCACCCTTACCCAGAAGTGGGGCGTAACACCCTATGAGGTTTGGTTTACTCTGAAGGAGGATGCAAATTCCGATGAAGTATACCAGTGGGTACAGGACAATAATGTAACAGTACGTAAGTATGTGGATAAGGCAGCGGAGGTACAGAAGGTAGTAGAGGATCCTCTTCTTCAGGGTACCAATGGTGTGCTTACCATGGGCTTCATTGTAACCATTATATTGTGTGCGGTGGGCTATTTGATTTATTGGATTATGTCCATTCGTTCCAGAGAGATGATGTTTGGTGTACTTCGTGCTTGCGGTATGCATAAGGGCGAGCTGTTCCAGATGCTGATGAACGAGCAGATTTTCTCCGGTGTTCTTTCTATTTTTGCAGGTATCGGTATTGGAAAACTGACCTCAAAGATGTTTGTACCTATGCTGCAGACTGCTTATGCGGCAGCAAATCAGGTGCTTCCTATGGAACTGATAACCAACCAGATGGATATGATCAGATTGTACTGTGTCATCGCCGGCGTAATGGCGGTATGTCTGGCAGTACTGATCCTGCTGGTATTTAAGTTGAATGTGACAAAGGCACTGAAATTGGGTGAAGAATAATGGAAAATGCAAAGAACACAAAAATAGCAATCGAAATAAAAGGAATTGACCGCGTCTTCCCCCTGGCGGGGGGAGGGTCCTTTCAGGCACTGCAGGATATTAATGCCCAGGTGCCGGAGGGCGTGCTTACCATTTTAAAGGGACGTTCCGGTTCCGGTAAGACTACTTTAATGAATATTGTTGGCGCATTGGATCATCCTACCGCAGGTACCGTTTTAATTGGTGGCCGGGATATTGGCAAGATGTCCGATAAGGAGAGAGAGAACCTGCGTCGTAAGGAATTTGGTTTTGTATTTCAGGCAGTATCCCTGATTCCCACCATGAATGCTTTCCAGAATGTGGAATTTTCCATGAGAATGGCAGGCATCAAGGAGGGACGCAAAAAACGTGTGGAGGAATGTCTGAAAATGGTGGGTCTGGGCAGTCGTATGCATCATATGCCCTCAGAGATGTCCGGTGGTGAGCAGCAGCGTGTGGCAATTGCCAGAGCCATTGCCCACAGCCCCAAGATTATCTTTGCGGATGAGCCTACGGCAGAGCTGGACAGTGCAATGGCTGCAGAGGTTACCAAGCTGTTCCAGGAGATGACCAAAAAGGAAAATGTAACTATTGTAATGACCACGCATGATGTGGGCCTGCAGGGTGCCGGTGAGATGGTAATCGAGCTGGAAAGCGGCCGTCAGGTACCACAGGAATAGAAAGGAGGTAGCTTATGCCCGAAATCGAAAATATGATACAGGCGGATGGTCTGGTAAAGATTTATAAGACAAAGCAGACGGAAGTTCTGGCATTGCAGGGTTTGGATTTGACCGTGCAGAAGGGCGAATTGACCGCATTGATTGGTAACAGTGGTAGTGGTAAGTCTACCTTCCTGAATATGATCGGTGGTTTGGATCGTCCCAGTGCCGGTTCCTTGATTGTGGGTGGTAAGAATTTATTTACCATGACAGAAAAGGAATTGGTAGGATACAAGAGAGATACGGTAGGATTTGTATGGCAGAACAATGGTAGAAATCTGCTTCCCTATCTGTCTGCATTTGATAATATTATGCTGCCCATGTATCTTTCCGATGTAAAGAAAAAGAGAGAAAAAGCACAGGAATTAATTGAGCTGGTGGGACTGGCACATAAAAAGAATAGCAGAATGAACACCTTATCCGGTGGTGAACAGCAGAGAATTGCCATTGCCATTGCACTGGCAAATTCCCCTAAGCTGCTTCTGGCCGATGAGC
Organism: Lachnospiraceae bacterium; assembly: GCA_017473445.1. Lineage (GTDB taxonomy): Bacteria > Bacillota > Clostridia > Lachnospirales > Lachnospiraceae > Acetatifactor. The sequence continues at coordinate 17,356 of JAFUKS010000250.1, read as the reverse complement.
CTACCGGTAGTGTGGACAGCGGTACTGCAAATTATATTTTTGATATTTTTACGGAACTGAACAAAGCAGGACAGACCATATTGATTGTTACCCATGACGTGGCCCTTTCTAAGAAAGTAAAACGAGTAGTGGCTATCAGGGATGGCAAAATCAGTAGTGAGCGTATTTTGAAGGAAAGCTATGCAGAACGTCTGAAAGAGTCCTCCATTGACTGGAGATTGGAGGATACCCAGGAGGAGTATGTTATCCTGGATAAGGCAGGACGTGTGCAGATTCCCAAGGAATTGCTTGCTGCCATGAATCTGAAGGATAATAAGGTCATGCTGGAAATGCAGGAGGGCAAGGTCATTATCTCTGCCCCTGCGCAGGAGTAAATATAGAAAACAATGAGCCGCTGGTATTTTATACCAGCGGTTTACTTTACATAAGAGATGAAATGTGGTATCATACAAAACTGAACATATGTTTTGTGTGGATGTTTTGGGTTTTAGGAAAGGCTGTGATGAAATGAACGGAATAAGCCAAAAGAAGGAATCAGCGATATTTTATTCTGCGGTAGACCTGACTAGGGAAGGCCTGTTTGGAATGGGGTATATTTTCCTTACAGATAAGGGGCTGGAGATATGGGATGCTCCCGCAGATGAGAAAAAGGTGCATTATTATAAAGGAAGTGAACCTGATAAAGAGCCGGAAATGTTGGCATTCCCGGAGGGTTGGGAAAGCTGTTTTTATGAAATGGCACAGCTTGAAAAAGTATGGATTGAAAATGGTGTGGGATGCAATCTGCTGATTGCCCGGACCGGGCAGGGGGAGCAGTGTCTGGCTATGTTTACCCATGCTCATAAGAAAAAGGTGTCCCAGCTGGTAAAGCTGCTGGAACAGCTTCAGCAGGGGGAGGAGCCGGAGCTGCCGGAGGAAAAGGAGGAATGCTGTCCCAAGTGCGGACGTATGTATCCTGATCAGGTGAGAAAGATTTGTCCCCATTGTACCGACAGAAAGAGTATCTTTTTCAGGGTATTGGGATATTTCAAGCCTTACCGGGTGCAGTTTGGGATAATGTTTCTGTGCACTCTGCTTACTGCTGCTTTAAATTTGGTTTGGCCCTATTTAAATGGTACTGTTTTGTATGACTATGTATTGGCCAAGCATGAGCCTTTTTTACAAAAACTGGGTATAGAGAACGGAGATTTTGTGGTGGCATTACTGATGCTGGTGCTGACCATGGCAGGGACCAAGATTATGCTGCTGCTTTTGCAGATTGCCAATGGTGTGTTGACGGCCAATATGGTGGTAGGTGTGGTACGGGATATGAAGAAATCCGTATTCCGCAACATGGGGCAGCTGTCCATCAGCTTTTACCGCAGCCGCCAGACCGGCGGGCTCATGACCCGTGTAATGAGTGACGCGGACCGTATTACCGGATTCTTTGTGGATGGAGCACCCTATGTACTGATTCATGGCTTCACGATAGTAGCATCCCTGGTGGTGATGTTTGGTATCAATCCCCTGATGACACTGGTATCTGTGGCTTTGTTTCCTGTATTGGTGGCGGTGAGTATGTACCTTCGCCCTAAGATTTGGATTATGTACGGACGCAGACATCGGGCAGAACGGAGTGTCAATAGCGGAGTAAATGACAATCTGGGAGGTGCCCGGGTGGTAAAGAGCTTTGGCCAGGAACGTCGAGAGATGGAGCGCTTTAAGAGTAGTAACAGCCGTTTAAGAGAAGCTGAGATTGCCATTGCTTACCGCCAGAATTATTTTAGCGTGGTATATGGCGGCACCCAGTCCTTTGCTACATTGGGAGTTTGGATTATCGGCAGTATCCTGTTGCTTAGCGGCAAGGAGAATGCCATGGATTTGGGTTTGCTGGTGACCTTCCTTTCCTATGTGGGACAGATGGAAGGACCCATGAATTTCTTTTCCAGAATACATAATTGGTGGGCAGACAGTATGAACAGTGCCCAGCGTATTTTTGAAATTATTGATGCGGTGCCTGAGATTCAGGAAGCAGACAATCCCATTGCATTGACCCGGCCCCGGGGAGAGATTGTACTGGATAAGGTGACCTTCGGATATGAGGTCAACAGACCGGTGCTGAAAAATGTATCCCTGCAGATTCCGGCAGGCAGTATGATTGGTATTGTGGGTCGTTCCGGTGCAGGCAAGACCACCTTGGTGAATTTGATTTCCCGTATGTATGATACCCAGGAGGGCAGTATTTCCATTGATGGTATTGATGTAAAACAGCTTTCTTTTAAGGAATTGCGCAAAAATGTGGCAATGGTTTCTCAGGACACCTATATCTTTATGGGTACGGTGGCAGAAAACATTGCTTATGCAGAGCCTACAGCTACCAGAACAGAGATTATGCGTGCTGCCAAGCTGGCCGGTGCCCATGAATTTATTATGCGTATGCCCGATGGCTATGATACCCGTATCGGTGCTTCCGGCAGAGAGCTTTCCGGTGGTGAAAAGCAGCGTATTTCCATTGCCCGTGCAGTGCTGGCCAATCCCAAGATTTTGATTTTGGATGAGGCCACGGCTTCCGTGGATACGGAGACGGAGAGAGTGATACAGAAGTCCATTAATTATCTGGTGCAGGGACGTACTACCATTTCCATTGCCCACAGATTATCCACCTTGCGGGATGCTGATTATCTGGTGGTGGTTGATAATGGCGAGATCACAGAGCGTGGTACCCACAAGGAGCTGGAAGAACTAAAGGGCACTTATTACAAGCTGTCTGAGCTGCAGACCAAGGCATTGGCCCTGAAAAGCGAAATTGTATAAGGGAGGGAAAAGAGATGAAAGAAGAATTTCAATTATCCCAGATGGAGCAGGAAACGGATGAGATGCTCCGGATTCGTTATTTAAATAAAGATAATGCAGTGTTTACCAAGACTCCCGGCGGATTTTTAAGCCTCAAGGTAGGAGAGGAGGAATACGCCCGGGTGCAGGTGGCACGGATGTTTCCATTTATGTATACGGAAGGGCTTTTGTCCATCCGTACGGCAGATGAAAGGTCCAAGGAAATCGGTATTGTGGAGAAGTATGAGGATGTGACCCCGGAAACGGCAGAATTGCTCCGGGAGCAGCTGAATCTGAAATATTTTACTCCTGTCATTACCCGTATTCAGCATATTAAGGATGAATATGGTTATGCGTACTTTGATGTGGATACCAATCACGGTCCTTGTAAATTTACCATTCAGATGGGCGGCAATGCGGTGGTACATTTGTCCGAGACCCGCATTCTGATTATGGATATTGATGAAAACCGCTTTGAAATTCCGGATATCATGAAGTTGACTGCCGGAGAGCGTAAGAAGCTGGATCTGTTCCTGTAACAGACCACAGGAAAGGCGTGTGAGAAGATGATATTAAAATATGATTTGACCCAGGAGAATCTAAACCTCTGCGGCCTCAAGGAGGGGGAAGAAATTTATTACTGCCTTCCTCTTGATATTGATAGGAAGGGAGATTTTAGACAAAATTCCTATACCATAATGACCAACAAGCGCCTCCTGACATTGGAAGAAGGAAGGTTATCCCGGGAGTATCTGCTGGCAGAATTTGAAATGATTAAGAGCGAGCCCCAGATTGGCTGCGGTATCTGTTACATTGTGAAAGACGGACAGGAGATTTTGATAGGAAGATTTTCTGCCAAGCACCTGACCCGTTATTCCTACCTGCACAGGGGGATGCAGATACTGAAAAGCGGCCGCAGCGAGCATGTAATCAGCCGGGAGTATGAGCATTCCTGCCCCAAGTGCGGCAGGGCATTGCCCGGCACCAAGGAATGTCCCAGATGCAGTGGTAAAAGGGAAGGGCTGTTGTTTATCTTTTTGGAGATGATGAAGCCTCATAAAAAGCGACTGGCTGTGATTCTGCTGTTGATGCTGGGTGCTACCGTGGTGACCTTGGCCAATCCGGCCATTCAGAAGCATTTGGTGGATGATGTATTACTTCGTGGGGAAAAGTCCTATGGAGCGGCCATTGCCTGTATCCTGCTGATGTTTGCCATGAGCGTAGGAATCGTAGTTATTAACGCAGCGAAAAGCTATTTGTGTACCAGACTGGGAGCCTATATCAGTGAGGATCAGAGAGCAAAGCTCTTTAATAAAATCCAGGGCCTAACCATTTCCTTTATCAACGAAAGAACCCCCGGTGAGTTGATGAACCGTATTATTCGGGATACCGCCCGGGTATCTGAGTTTGTAGGAAATGTGTTCTGCAATATGTTTACGGTATTTATCCTGTTTATTTGCGTGTGTGTATACATGCTGGTGCTGAATTATAAATTGGCTATTTTGGCCTTTGCCTTTGCACCCCTTTCCGTGTTTATCTCCATCGCATGGAGAAAGCGGATTCGGAAACGTTTTCATTTGCAGGGGGCCAAAAGTGATAAGGTCAATGGGAACCTGCAGGATGTGATTTCCGGTATGGCAGTGGTGAAGTCCTATGGACAGGAAAAGAGGGAGGCAGAGCATTTTGACGACACAGCAGAGGAGTTTGCCAGAATTCAGCGCAACAACGAAGTATTCTTTGCCTGCTTTTACCCTATTCTGACCTTTATGCTCAGCGTGGGCACCTATCTGGTGACCTTCTGGGGCGGCTATCAGACTTTGGGTGGGGATATGACACCCGGTGAACTGATGCAGTATATTAATTATACTTCTTTGTTATATACTTATCTGGGCTGGATGAGTAATATGCCCAGAATGCTGATGAACATGGTTACCAGCTTGGAGCGTATCGGTGATGTATTGAATCAGGAGCCTGCCATTTATGACCATGAGGATGCGGTGGAGCATGAGATTCAAGGTGATATTGAATTTCGGAATGCTTCTTTTGGTTACAAATCCTATCAGCCGGTACTGGAAAATGTAAATCTGAAGGTGAAGAAGGGCGAAATGATTGGATTGGTAGGTGCCTCCGGCACCGGTAAGTCCACCCTCATCAATTTGATTATGCATTTGTACGAAGTGGACGATGGAGAGATTTTGGTGGATGGCATTGATATCCGCAAGATAAAGGTGGAAAACTATCACAGTCAGATTGGTGTGGTGCTGCAGGAGAATTTCCTGTTCACCGGCACTATCCTAAACAATATCAAGTTTGCAAAGCCGGATGCCACCATTGAGGAAGTAATTCATGCTGCCAAGATGGCCAATGCCCATGAATTTATCTGTAAGCTTCCGGATGGCTACAATACCTATGTGGGTGAGAAGGGCTATACCCTTTCCGGTGGCGAGAGACAACGTGTGGCTATTGCCAGAGCCATGCTGAATAATCCCAGACTGCTTATTCTGGATGAAGCCACAGCCAGTCTGGATACAGAGAGTGAGTATTTGATTCAGAAGGCTTTGGGAAGATTGACGGAAGGAAAGACGACCTTTGCCATTGCCCATCGCTTGTCTACGCTGAAGGATGCGGACAGACTGGTGGTCATTGACGGACATCAGATTGCAGAAGTGGGAACCCACAATGAATTGATGGAAAAGAAGGGAATCTATTATGGCCTGGTACAGGCCCAATTACAGACTAGTATGAAAACAGAAGCGGACGCGTAGGCGTCCGCTTTTTGCGTGGTGAAGAATAGATTATTCATTCTGAGAATTATTTTTTGCCCGGTATTCGCTGGGGCTACAGCCCTTGTGTTGCTTAAATAAACGATTAAAAGTGGAAATGCTGGGGAAACCTGATTGTAATGCCACTTCCGTAATGGAGCAGTCGGGCTTGGCCAAAAGCTCCTCGGCCACCCGTAGGCGGCAGTAATTTACGTAATCGCAGAAGGTGTAGCCGGTGTACTGCTTGAACAATCTGGAAAAATGGAATTTAGAGAAACCGATGTCGGTGGCTACTTTTTCCAAATCCAGCTCTTCCGTGTAGTGGGAATTAATATATTCCAGCAGAGAGGTGAATTTCTGCTTATATTCTCTTTGCTTATACAGGCGGACATTAGGAAAGATGTCCGTCATGTTATTTTTGGCCACAGAAAGCTTTACCAAAATATTGATGAAAAGGGAGTAGATAATTAACTCAGCGTATTCGTTCATATTATAGTAGGTATTCCTGATTTGTAACAGGTAGTGGTAAATCTCGTTATATATGGCCGGGAAACGGTCCTTGGAAAAATGAATGGGTTGCATCAGCATGGATTGGATACCGGAAAAGCCTCTGATGGAAGCCAAAGGAGCCACATCGATAAGGAATACAAAGCGATGCCCCTCGCCGGGGGCGGGCAGGGTATGTAGCTCTCTGGGAGGGATGATTAGGAATTCTCCCGGCAATATGTGATAGGTAACCCCTCTGATAATGGCATCGTAAGTGCCTTCCACAGGCATAATCAACTCCAAGGCATTGTGCCAGTGGGCATCGAAGGGGACGTCCATATTGTTCAGCCAGACCCGGATGGTGGAATCCTGATAAAAGTCCACAACCTCCTGATGACGCTCCTGGATACTGCGGTATCCGGGGAAATCGGCGTTGATGGAGTTAAAGTCGGAAATTGGCATATCGTGGTGATTTTCCATAGAAAACTCCTCTTTCTATTACGGTTGAACGTTGCAAATTTTGCGTTAAATAAACTGGGGGAAAAGAAATGGCAAATCGTCAAAATTATCATATTTTACGAAAGTTCTTTTGTCAAACCCATACAAATATTGTATCATCAGTGGAGCAAAAAGTAAATGTTGCACAATAAAAATTGCTTTTGTTCGTAAAAAGTAAGCAATGTGTGAAGAGTAAAAAGCAAGAATTAGGGAGCGATAAGAGCAAAGCTTGAGTATAATTGGATTATGGTGTCCCCACCATGGTCTATTTTTACGCCCATTTTTTAGACCGGGAGGGATATCAGGACGATTTATTAGTTTACACATGGAGGCGTTTATGAAAGACTCTGTAAAGAAAATCTTATTATTAGGCGGCGTAGCGCTGTTCATCGTGGTGATTTATCTGATTAACGGACTTACCACGCCTGACGACTATCGTGCAAAATACGAAGGCTACGACCTGAGCGCAGACGTTGCGGGCGCTACCAGAGAGGGTACCTATACCCGTTATCTGGCTGCTCATACGGATGCAAACTATCCACAGAAGGATGTGGAGGTATCCCTTTTTGACTACACCAAGGGAGAAGGTGTTTCCAAAAACACCGAATATGATATGGAGGCTCTTTACACCGATGCAGAGTCTTTTGTTACTTGGGAAGTGGAAATTCCTGAAAGCGGTTTCTACAATGTAGAAATGAAATATATGACCGTGGCATCCAGAGGCGTGGATGTGGAGCGTGCATTCTATATTAATGGAAAGCTTCCCTTTGAAGATGCTGAGAATATTACTTTCGGCAGACAGTGGATTGATGGTGCACCTGTAAAGGTTGACAATCAGGGCAATGAGATTCGTCCCACCCAGATTGAAAAGTATACCTGGCAGACTGCATACTTCCTGGATGAAATGGGTTATATTTCCGAGCCCTATACCTTCTATTTTGAGAAGGGTAAGAATACCATTTCCCTGGAGGCAATTAACGAGCCTGTGATTATTGGTGAGCTGACTGTAAAGGGCGTACAGGAGCTTGATACATACGAGGAATATTTGGCAAAGGTAAACGGCAAGGAAGCTACCGGAAAGGGCTTGACTCACTTGGGTGTTATTGAAGGCGAGAAGTCCACTGTCCGTTCTGACGCATCTCTTTATGCAAAGTACGACCGTTCCTCACCTACTACCAGTCCTTACAGTGTAATGAACACTGTACTGAACTACACCGGTGGTGACGCATGGCGTCTGCCCGGTCAGTGGATTGAGTGGGAATTTAGCGTACCTGAGGATGGATATTACCATATTACCATTAAGGGTCGTCAGAATTACCAGAGAGGTAGTGTTTCCAGCAGAAGCATCTACATTGATGGGGAGATTCCCTTTCAGGAAGTAAAGACCATTACCTTTGATTATAATAATGACTGGTATACAGTGACCGTTGCTGATGCAGAGTGCAATCCTTACAATTTCTATCTGGAGGCAGGTGATCATACTATCCGTCTGGAAGCGACCATGGGCGAAATTGGTCCCATTCTGGAGCGTTTGGAGGATTCCACCTTCCGCTTGAATCAGATTTACCGTAAGCTTTTGGTATATGTAGGTGCTACCCCTGATAAGTACAGAGATTATAAGATTGATCAGAAATATCCTGAAGTAATTGAGGCAATGGAATTAGAGTCCAGACGTCTGTACCAGCTGGTTGACGAGGTGGTAGAGATCACCGGTCAGAAGGCGGATAAGATTGCTACCGCCCAGACCCTGGCTGTACAGCTGGAGAGATTTATTGAAAAGCCTGAGCGAATTACGCTGGAGTTTATCAATTTTAAGGATAATATTACTGCTCTTGGTACTGCAGCATTGACCATGAGCGAGACCAAGATGGATATTGATTATTTGGTAGTAAGTGGCGTAGATGCTGAGGTAGAAGTGGATAAGGCCAACTTCTTCAGCAGTGCATGGCATGAAATCAAATCCTTCGTAGCATCCTTTATCGTGGACTACGATGCAGTAGGCGACGTATATGAAGGAGAAGAGGCTGCCGAGGCGATTAAGGTATGGGTACTGACCGGTCGTGACCAGGGTACCATCTTAAAGACCATGGTGGATGATACCTTTACTCCCAATACCGGCGTAAAGGTGAATGTAGAAATCGTAGATGCAGGCTCCCTGCTGAATGCAGTATTGGCAGGCCGTGGTCCCGAGGTGGTATTATCCATCGGTGCTGACCAGCCCGTAAACTACGCACTGCGTAATGCAGCAGAGGACTTGACCCAGTTTGAAGATATTTATGAGGTGCTGGAGCCCTATTCCGAAAGCTCCTATGAGCAGTACAGTCTGGACGGACATATTTATGCACTGCCTGAGACCCAGATGTTTAATGTAATGTTCTATCGCGAGGACGTACTTGAGGAGCTTGGCTTAGAGCCTCCCCAGACCTGGCAGGAGCTGATTGAGATGCTGCCCACTATTCAGGGTAAGAACATGTCAGTGGCAATTCCTACCGCAGGTGGTTCCAATACCTCTGCAGCAGGCTCCACAGCCATTGCATCTACTACCCCTGATTTGTCCATGTACTTTGCTTTGCTGTTCCAGTATGGCGGAGATTTGTACAATGAGGCAGGTACCAAGACCATTGTGGATAATGAGGCAGGTGTAGAGGCATTCTCTGATTACACCAAGTATTTTACAGACTATGGTCTTCCTACTATTTATGATTTTGTAAGCCGTTTCCGTTCCGGTGAGATGCCCATTGGTATTACCAGCTATACCTTATACAATACATTGGTAGTATCCGCACCTGAAATCAGAGGTCTCTGGGATTTCACCCTGATTCCCGGTACCGAGAAGGTGGATGAAAACGGTAATACCTATATTGACCGTTCTGATTTTATTACCGGTTCTGCTACCATGATGATTAAGACCGAGGATGAAGTGCTGAAGCAGAATGCTTGGGAATTCATGAAGTGGTGGGCACAGGCAGATACCCAGGTGCGTTTCGGCCGCGAGATTGAAGCACTCCTTGGTTCTTCCGCAAGATATGCCACTGCCAACAGAGATGCCTTTGTACAGCTGGCATGGAGTGCAGAGCAGATTGATGTATTGGAAGAGCAGTGGTCCCACACCGTAGGTATCCGTGAGGTGCCCGGTGGTTACTACAGCGGACGTCATATTACCAACGCGATTCGTAAGATTATTAATGAGAAGGAAGATCCCAGAGAGACCATTCTGGATTATGCAATCACCATTAATGATGAGATTGTGAAGAAACGAACCGAGTTTGGTATGCCGGTTGAATAGGAGGCTACAATGAGAGAGTATATTAGGAAATATTTTGCTTTGCGTAAGCATAACTTCCAGGTAGCTGTGAAGAAGGCTAAGAGAAGTAAAATGTGCTATGCATTCCTGGCACCTTACGCGATTATCTTTACGGCATTTTATATTTTGCCCGTAATTACATCCATCTTCTTCAGTTTTACATATTACAATATTTTGGAAACACCCAGATTTATCGGTATCGATAACTATATGAGCTTGATTTTGGAGGATGATATATTCCTGACCGGTGTCAAGAATACCTTTATGATAGCGATTATCACAGGTCCACTGGGCTATATTATGTCCTTCCTGTTTGCATGGCTGATTAATGAGCTGCCCCGTTGGCTGAGAACCATTGCCATCGTAGTATTTTACGCACCTTCCATTGCGGGTAACTGTTACGTCATCTTCTCCATTTTCTTTAAGGGTGATGTTTACGGTCATGTAAATGCATTGCTTATTGAGATGGGCTTGATTAACACGCCGATTATGTGGTTCATCGATCCCAAATACATGCTTCCCATCTGTATGATAGTTATTTTGTGGATGAGTTTGGGAGCAGGCTTCCTTGCTTTCGTAGCAGCACTTCAGGGTATTGACCGTGCCCAGTATGAGGCGGGTTATGTGGACGGTATCAAGAACCGTTGGCAGGAGCTGTGGTTTATCACCCTGCCCAACATGAAGCCCATGCTGCTGTTTGGCGCGGTTATGACCATTACCCAGTCCTTTGGTGTGTGTGACGTTACCATGGCCCTTTGTGGTTACCCCAGTACGGACTATGCGGCACGTACCATTGTAACCCACCTTTTTGACTACGGCTTCAGCCGATTCGAAATGGGTTATGCATCTGCAATCGCAACGGTGCTATTCCTGGTAATGATTTTATGTAACAAAGCAATTCAAAGCATGTTAAGAAGAGTAGGAACCTGATATGAGCAAAAAGATAAAAACCGAAAAGGCTTACAAGCCGAAAGCAAAAATTTTAAAGAAGAGAAAGCCCAACCGTTCCAGGATAGGCGATCTGTTTATTTATTTCTTCCTGCTTTGCGTAGCATTTATCATGTTGTTCCCTATTATCTACGCAGTCAGCAGTGCATTAAAGCCTCTGGATGAGTTGTTTATGTTCCCGCCGAAGATTTTGCCCCAGAATCCTACCACGGATAACTTCTCTGATTTGTTTGTAACCATGGGTAAATCCTGGGTTACCTTTACCAGATATATCTGGAATACTGTATTTATGACCTTTGTAGGTACGGCAGGTCACTTAATCATTGCATCCATGGGTGCTTTCGTATTGGCAAAATATGAATTCCCCGGTTCCCAGACCTTCTTTAAGCTGGTTACCACCGCATTGATGTTCTCCGGTTATGTAACCCAGATTCCCAGCTACCTGATTTTGAACAAGCTGGGCTGGATTGATACCTACTGGTCCCTGATTGTCCCTGCCTTTGCATTCCCCATGGGCTTCTTCCTGATGAAGCAGTACATGGAGGGTCTGCCCATGTCCCTGGTGGAAGCGGCAAAGATCGACGGTGCAAACGAGTGGCGAGTATTTATGACCATCGTAATGCCCAACGTAAAGCCTGCATGGTTGACCATGATTATTTACTCCGTGCAGAACCTGTGGAACCAGAGAGCATCCATGTATATCTACTCGGAGGAGAAGAAGACACTGGTATATGCATTGCAGCAGGTACAGAGTGGTGGTGTAGCAAGAGCCGGTCAGGCTTCTGCGGTTACCGTGGTAGTTATGATTGTGCCCATTATCATCTTTATTCTCTCTGAGAGCCAGATTCTGGAAACAATGGCAAGCTCCGGTTTGAAAGATTAATGATAGGATGAGGTAAGATATGAGAAAAACAATGAAAAGACTTAGTGTATTCTTGGCATGTATCGTCATAGGCTTAAGTTCATCCATGGTTGCAAATGCTGAGACCGGTTACACTTACAATTTTGATTTCTGGGGAGATGTACAGTACTCTCCCGATGCATATGCTGTATCAGATGTGTTGACAGCAGTGGATATGGGTCTGACAGACAGACTGTCCAATCCTTCCAGCTTATTTGTTTTGGACAATCGGGTATGGTTATGCGATACCAACAACAACCGTATTATCGAGCTGGAAAGAGACGAAGAGGGTAAATTCCATCAAAACAGAGTTATTACCGAGATTAAGGGTAATGTGGATGTAAAGACCTTCTCCGGTCCTACAGATATTGCAGTATCCGAGGATGGATACATGTTTATCTGTGATAAGAATAACAACCGCGTGGTAAAGGTGGATGAGGATTTGAATTATGTATTGTCCTTTGTAAAGCCTACCGATACCAACTTTGACCAGGAAGCAAGCTTTTTGCCTGATAAGCTTTGTATCGATACCGCAGGCCGTGTATTTTGTATTGCGACCAATGTAAATAAGGGTGTCATCAAGTACGAGCCCGACGGTGCTTTCGCAGGCTTCGTAGGTGCTACGGAAGTAACCTATGATTTTATGGACTGGTTGTGGAAAAAGCTGTCCACCAAGGAGCAGAGAGCCCAGATGGAAGCTTTTGTTCCTACCGAGTATGAAAATGTATATATGGACTATGAAGGCTTCATTTATGCATGTACCAGTAAGATATCCCCTAACGATTTGGATGCGGGTAAGGCAGATGCCATCCGTCGTCTGAATATGATGGGTAGTAATATTTTGATTAAGAACGGTAATTGGTATCCTCTGGGTGATATTCACTGGGATGAGGGCGGTGGATATGAAGGCCCCTCTCAGATTATTGATATCACAGCGATGGACAATGATGTATATTTTGCGCTGGATAAGAACCGTGGACGTGTTTTTGCTTATGATGACCAGGGTAATCTGGTATATGCCTTCGGTGGTCCCGGTAACCAGGACGGTTATTTCAGAAAGCCTGTGTCCATCGAGCATATGGGCCATGATTTGCTGGTGCTGGATTCCCTGGATAACAGTATTACCGTGTTCCGTCCCACAGAATTTGGTGAGCTGGTGTTCCGTGCCATTGAGCAGTTCCAGGATGGTAAGTATGCGGAATCCGGTGATACCTGGCAGGAGGTTATCCGCCTCAATGGTAACTATGACCTGGCTTACATTGGTGTAGGTCGTGCTTTACTCCGTCAGGAAAGATACGGAGAGGCTATGGAATACTTTGAACTCAAATATGATGAGGACAATTATTCCAAGGCTTATAAGCAGTATCGTAAGGAATGGGTGGAAGATAATATCGTAATGGTACTGATTGTATTATTTGCTGTTATTATTGTACCTATGAGTATCGGTAAGATTAAGAAGATTAAACATGAAATCGATACTGATGAATTCTTTAAGACGGAATAGGAGGCAGATATGTTAGCTTCATTGAAAAAGAAAGAAACCTATGAAAACTACTGGAAGTCTTTAAAGTTTTCATTGTACTGTATGACCCATCCCATGGATGGCTATTGGGATTTGACCCATGAGAAGAGAGGTTCTATTGCTGCGGCAAATACCATTCTGTTCTTAACAGTACTGGCAAGATTGTTAAAGCTTCAGTACACCAGTTTTATTTTTTGTAGAGTATATTGGGAGGATGTAAATATCTTCCTGGAGATAGCAACAGTCCTGTTCCCTTTGGCACTGTGGTGCGTGGGTAACTGGGCGTTGACTACCTTGTTTGAGGGAAAGGGTCGTATGAGCCAGATTTATATGGCTACCTGTTATGCACTGGTACCCTATCCTTTGATTCAGTTCCCGCTGATTATCTTCAGTAATGTGGTGACGGTGGATGAGGCAGAGTTCTATTCCATTGTCAGTGCGGCGTCCCTGGTGATTGCGGTACTGTTGATTTTGGCGGCCATGATGCAGATTCACGAATACAAAATGGGTAAGACCATATTCTTTGCCCTCGCTACTCTTTTTGCGATGCTGGTTGAGGTATTCATCCTGCTGTTATTCTTTAGTATGATTGGCCAGGGTATCTCCTACTTTATTTCCATGGGTAGAGAGATAATATTCCGAGTGCAATAAACGGAGGGTGTGAGTGACTATGAAAAAAGACAAAGCAGTAAGAAAAGCAGAGTTTAGGGCTGCCCTGAAGCGTGGCCTGAAAAGTCTCATCGGTCCCATTATTGCATGCGTGATTATTTTAATCGGTATTCTGGTAGTAATGTTCTACCAGGAAGAGGAAGAAGCTGAAGAGATTATCCGGGTAAATGCTTATGATGGTGCAGAGGAAGAGGTAATTCTGGAAAGCGACCGCTTGAAATTCGTAATGGATGCAACCACCACACAGTTCTACGTGGAGGATAAAAAGAGCGGAGCCATCTGGTATTCCAATCCCACCGATTCTGATAGCGATACCATTGCACAGACCGCTGAGAAGGGTGCACTGAAGTCCACCTTAGTGTTGACCTACAGTACCATTAACGGTGTAGATACCATCTTTGATAATTATACCTACAGTATGAAGAATCAGATTTATGATATCGAAAAGGGAGAGGATTATGTTACCATTAATTACTCCCTGGGAGATACCCAGAAGGAATTTGTCATTCCTCCCGTAATTGTAGAGGAAGATATGTTGGCATATCGTGCCAATATGAATCCCGGAGAGGCTTCTTTGCTGGATAACTATTATGTAAGATATGATATCAACAATTTGGGCAAGAAAGATAACAAAGAAGAATTGCTTTCCTTTTATCCTATTATGGAGACCAATGTAATCTATGTGTTACGTGATTCCACCAGAGATAATATGAGAAGTAAGTTCCAGCAGATGTTTGAAGCAGCCGGTTATACTTATGAAGCTTATCTGGCTGATAAGGAACTGGATTTGAAAGTAAAATCCTCTGATAAGCCGGTATTTAATGTTCAGATGACCTATCGTTTGGATGGGGATGATTTAATAGTCGAGATTCCTATGGATAAGCTGGAGTTCAAGGAAGAGTATCCTATGCTGTACCTCTCCGTGCTTCCTTACTTTGGAGCAGGTGGAAAGAACGACGAGGGATACTTGATGGTACCTGAAGGCGGTGGCTCCATTATCAACTTTAACAATGGTAAAACCGCACAGAACAGCTACTACGCAAATGTTTATGGCTGGGATTATGCAACTGCAAGAAAGGCAGTGGTACATGAGACCAAAGCATACTTCAATGCATTTGGTGTAGCAAATGGCGACAGCAGTTACCTTTGTGTAATCGAAGAATCTGCACCCTATGCAGCAATCCAGGCAAATGTGAGCGGAAAGGTCAATAGCTATAATAGTGTAAATGCACTATATAATATTATGACCCGTGAGCAGTACGATGTTGGTACCATTTACAATGGTAATATGTATATTTACAACGAGAACCCCTTAACCGGTTCTCTGAAACAGAGATATACCTTCATTGATTCCAACAGCTATGTGGATATGGCCAAGGAATATGAGAAGTATCTGCTGAAGAAGTACGATGGTTATTTGACTCTGAACGATGACACTTCTACTCCTGTGGCACTGGAAGTGCTGGGGGCAGTAGATAAGGTGAGACAGGTAATGGGTATTCCCGTTTCCAGACCTCACAAGCTGACTACATACAAAGAGGCACAGGATATTGTGCAGGAGTTAAATGCAGACGGTATTGACAATCTGTCAGTGAAGCTTTCCGGTTGGATGAACGGCGGTGTGAAGCAGCAGGTATTGAATAAGGTGAAGCCCATTTCCGAACTGGGTGGCAAAAAGAATTTAAAGAATCTGATTGCCAGCTCCAATGAGGATGGTATTGATTTCTACTTAAACGGCATGACCAATTACGCAAAGGACAGTAATATCCTGGACGGCTTTATGGTATTTACTGATGCAGCCCGTTTTGCAAGTAAGGAAAAGGCAGAGCTTTGGGAGTACTCCACCACCAACTTTGGTCAGGCCACCTGGACAGATCCCTATTATCTGCTTAGATAGGACTTGATTATGAAGGGTATTGATACCATGTACGAAACCGCTTCCAAGTATAAAGCGGGCGTATCCTTTGAGGATATCGGTAAGGATTTATCCTCCGATTACAAGAAGAACGGTTATCACAACAGACAGGATGTAATGGAAGCTCATGCACAGGCTTTGAAAGAGGCAGATGATGCAGGTGCTAAGACCATGATCAATATGGGTAATGATTATGCAGTACCCTATGTTGATTTTGTTACCAATATGGACTTGGCTGACTCCGGCTATACCATTATTGATTATGAAGTACCCTTCTACCAGCTGGCGATTCACGGTTATGTAAATTATACCGATGAGTCCTTGAATCTGACCCAGAATATGGAAGAAGTATTACTTCGTTCTGCTGAGTTTGGTGCAGGCTTATCCTTTACTGTAATGGAAGAGACCGCTTTCGCATTGCAGAAGACTCTGTACACGGAGTATTTTGCAGCAGATTATGCTTTATGGCATGATAAGATTTTAGACATTTATACGAAGTACAATGATCAATTAGGACATACCTTTAATCAGAAGATGGTAAATCACGAGGTTCTGGCTGAAGAGATTACCTGTACTACCTATGAGGATGGTACCAAGGTATATGTAAACTATCGTGAACAGGATTATACCGTAAATGGTGTAACAATTCCTGCCAGAGATTATGTGGTTCGTAAATAGAACCAAAAGGTATAGAAAGGGTAAATAAGATGAAGAAACAAAATAAATTAGCGGGTCTTCAGAAAAGAAAGGCAATATCCGGTTATATATTTATTTCACCTTTCATCATAGGTTTCCTGGCCTTTATGGTGAAACCTGTATTTGATTCAGTGTACATGAGTTTAAGTGATGTGGTGATTAGTGCAGACGGTTTTTCCTATAACTTTGTGGGAATTGCCAATTATTACAGAGCATTTTTACAGGATGTGGATTTTAACAGATTGTTAACAGAGGAGCTGAGCCGAATGGTTATCAACTCTATTGCAATCATGGTATTCAGTTTCTTTGTGGCCTTGATTTTGAACCAGAAGTTTAAGGGACGTGCGCTGGTAAGAGCAATTTTCTTCCTGCCCGTTATCCTTTCCTCCGGTGTTATCCTGGGTATCGAATATGATAATACCCTGTTGGCTGCACTGCAGGATACCATTCAGGAATCCACCAATGTGGGAGGAATCTCCGATGTGTTAAAAAAGATTTTGACTTCCGCCGGAGTGGGAACCAGAGCATTTGAAGTGGTATTTGATATTGTAGATAGTATCTATGATGTGGCAATTGCTTCCGGTATTCAGATTATTATTTTCTTATCCGGTTTACAGACCATTTCCGAGAGTATGTACGAGGCAGCTGCAATTGAAGGCTGTACCGCATGGGAGAGCCTTTGGAAGATTACCTTCCCCATGGTAAGCTCTCTGTTCCTGGTAAATATGATTTATACAGTTGTAGACTTCTGTATGAGAACTGACAATGAGGTTATGACCAAGATTACAGATACCATGATGTTGTATCTGAATTATGGCTTCTCTTCCGCATTGTCCTGGGCATA